>RFOR01000062.1 GCA_009926525.1 Methylophilaceae bacterium | reverse complement strand
GCCTTTTTAGTGGCCGCGTAAAGGCTGACCGGATGATCCACCGTATCTTGCTCGCTAAATGGCAACTTGGTATTGCCCCCATAGACGCTTGATGAGCTGGCATAAACTAAATGCTCGACCTTGTTGTGACGACAGCCTTCTAGAATATTAGTGAAAGCGACTAAATTGCTTTGCACATAAGCATGAGGATTTTGCAGGGAATAACGAACTCCCGCTTGTGCTGCGAGGTGAATGACACGCTCTGGTTGCTCTGTTTTGAATAAAACTTCTGTTGCTGACGTATCGGCCAAATCGAGCTTAATAAATTTGAAATTGCTAGCTTGTGGGTGTTTAGCGATATCTTGTAGACGTGCTTCTTTGAGGCTGACATCGTAATAATCATTGAGATTATCAACGCCAATCACGTTATCGCCTCGGGCTAATAATCTAAGCGTTGTTTGATGACCAATAAAAACCAGCGGCACCTGTCACCAAAATTTTCACGCAACATCCTTTTGCAATTCACGCTGAGATTTTTCATGGCGTTTAATCAGGATTAAGTTTCTTGCGTAAACAAAGGTGCCAGGCAATTGCCCAAGAATAATCACTGGCTCCAATTTATGGATGCCGTATAGCAATACAGTTAAGCCGCCGATTAAACTGAAATACCAAAAACTCACAGGAATAATGCTTTTTTGATGGCGCTCACTATGGAGCCATTGCACAATAAAGCGCATCATAAAGAGCACTTGCCCCAGCAAGCCCACGCAAAGCCAAATCAAATCAGTTTGCGATGTAGTACTGAAAAAGTGCGCTGCCGATTCGACTATGTGCTGAAAAAAAGAGGTAATACCGTATTCCATAAGTGCTTTCTATTTAGCCTCGTTAGCAATAATCACAGGCAATTTAGCGCGGCGTTGTAACCATGCCACACCAAACAAATCCACAATGCCGACTAGTAGACGATCTAATGTACCGTAGTTAGATTTACCAAACTCCCGGTTACGATGACTGACGTGCACTGAGCGGATTTGGCCACCAGCACGCTTTATCAAAGCAGGCAAAAAGCGATGCATATGGTCAAAATAAGGTAAATCTAGAAAAGCAGCTTTGTTGAATAGCTTTAAGCCACAGCCTGTATCTGGCGTGTCATCACGCAGCATTTTCGAGCGAACAGTATTGGCAATCACGGAGGACATGCGCTTAATCCAAGTATCGCGTCTGCTTTGACGACGGTTACCACCGACAAGCCAAACTCCCTCTTCAAGCGCAGCAATCAATTTCAGAATATCTGCGGGGTCGTTTTGCCCATCACCGTCCAGCGTTGCCACCCAATCATACTTCGCAGCCTTTACGCCCGAACGCACAGCTGTACTTTGACCGCAGCTATTTGCATGACGAACAATACGCAATTGGGGATATTGCGTTTGCAATTGATTTAAACGCGCATGCGTTTCATCGGTACTACCATCGTTGACATATACAATCTCATGCGTAAAGCCTTTAAGTGCGGCATCAATTTCCGCAACTAAAGGCGCAACGTTATCCTGCTCATTACGCACTGGAACGACTACTGAAAGCTTCTTCGGTGGTGTAAATTTCGTCATGAAATTAGCTTAACCTTTTCAAATCAGATCACCCTCAACTAAGATCGCCAAGGTGATTAAAAACCGTTATTTGGTGGTTGGCACAATAATCCTGCCAACCTTCAACATCTGTCCAAGCACTCAAAAACACAAAATCCAAACCCGCTTTGGTAGATGCCTGATGGTCATATCGGCTGTCTCCAATAAACAACGCTGATGCAATGATATTGCCTGCAGCTAGTTCACGCGCCAAGATATCATCTTTATTGTCAGGACTACCAAAAATACCGGCATCAAAGAATTTATCAATGCCACGTTGCTGAAATATGTCACGCAATTCTGCTTGGTCACCACCGGATATAATCATCCATTTTGCATGGGGGTTCGCTTCGCGAACACGCATCAAACCTGGAGCAATTTCGCAGTCCATCAGCAGTCTTTTCACTTCAGCAGTAAAGCGATCAAGCAAAGCCTGCATCGCCTGCTCTGTGACTGTCTGCCGCATAATCTCGTGCAAAAAATATTCAAACTTTGGATAGCGCGATATTCCACCCAACTTTACATGGTAATCAACCAAGGCTTGGGCTTGCGTTTTATTCGCCCCAAACTTAATCGCCACATCATAATAGGCTTGTATCTTAAGCTGATTAGAGTTGAGCACAACCCCATCGCAATCAAACACCAGCGTCTTGTATTCAGCTAAAGGACGCATTAATTATTTGCCTTACAAAAACTCAAAAACCTATATCCAGCCATTTAGCTAAACATAGGTTCAAATTTGAGGTTAAAAATAACAAACTTAAGCAGGCTTAATCGCGCTAGCTTCTTTTGCTAATTTTGTAATGTGCGCCCAATCACCACGCGCCACAGCATCAGCAGGCGTTAGCCATGTGCCGCCACATACAACTACGTTAGGCAATGATAAAAATTGTGGAGCTGATTCAACCGTGACACCGCCGGTTGGGCAGAATTTCACATCGCCAAATGGTCCCGCAAAACCTTTAAGCAAATTAATGCCGCCAACTGCAACTGCAGGGAATAGCTTCAAGAAGTAATAATCATCGGCATTAGCCATCATGATTTCAGAGCCTGTTGAAACGCCTGGCAACAATGGCAAGCCGATTTGACGTGCAAATTGACCTAACTCGCTTGTGTAGCCTGGACTCACAGCGAACTTACAGCCAGCGTCTTTAGAAGCTTGTGCATCTTTGTTATTACGCACAGTACCAGAACCTAAAATCGCCTCTGGCACAGCCTTAGCAATCGCTTCCATACCAGCCAATGCACATGAAGTACGCAAAGTCACCTCAAGCACTTTAATACCACCTTCAAGCAAAGCCTCAGCCATTGGCACCGCGTCTTCAACACGGTTAATCACGATAACTGGAATGACTGGGCCTTCTTTTGCTAAATCTAATGTATTCATGTTTTATCTACTTTTAATTTCTAATTAATAATTTTACAACCAAGTTACTGCACCTTCTTCAGCAGTTAGAACATTGTTACGCATTCCACCAAACAACTCTCGACCCATGCCATGTGAGTTTGCAAAACGTTTTGAGTCGCTTAACTCTTCAATTTGACGTGCCTTCCAAGTATCTTCATCTACTAAGGCATTCAATGTGCCCGCAATCACGTTAAGACGAATAATGTCGCCTGTGCGAATCTTACCAATCGCACCACCAGCAGAAGCTTCAGGTGACAAGTGAATTGCTGCAGGCACTTTGCCTGATGCACCGCTCATACGGCCATCGGTCACAATCGCCACTTTAAATCCTTTACCTTGAAGCACGGATAATGGTGGCGTCAATTTGTGAAGCTCAGGCATGCCATTCGCTTTAGGCCCTTGGTAGCGAACAACCGCAACAAAGTCTTTTTCTAATTCGCCACGCTCAAAAGCTTCCAACAGTTCTTCTTGCGCATCAAATACGACTGCTGGCGCTTCAATAATGTGACGATCTTCAGGCACTGCTGAACTCTTAATTACAGAACGACCAAGGTTGCCTTGCAACAAGAGCAAGCCGCCAGAAGCACTAAATGGTTTAGACGATGTACGTAAGATTGTTTCGTCAGGGCTTTCTTTAGGCAAATCAACCCAACTTAAGCTTGTGCCATCAGTTTGTGGTTTTTTGCAATAATCACGCAAGCCCCCAATCACGACAGATTGAACATCTTCATGCATATATCCGCCCTCCACCAACTCGCGAATCACGAATGATGGACCACCTGCATCTTGGAACTGGTTCACATCTGCTTTACCGTTCGGATAAACGCGCGCCAACAATGGTGTGTTTTTAGAAAGCTTATTAAAGTCAGCCCAGTCAATGATGATGCCCGCTGCACGAGCAACAGCCACCCAGTGAATACAATGGTTAGTACTTCCCCCCGTTGCCAATAAAGCCACAATCGCGTTAACAATCACGCGCTCATCGACCATACGGCCAATCGGCATAAAACGATTATTTTGCGTATTCTCAAGCACAACACGAACAGACTCTCGTGTTAAGCAAGCGCGTAATGGGTCGTGCGGATGAACAAACGCTGCACCAGGAACATGCAAGCCCATTGCTTCAAGCAGCATCTGATTACTATTGGCAGTACCGTAGAAAGTACAAGTGCCAGCACCATGGTAGGCGGCTGACTCAGAGGCCAATAACTCAGGGCGACCCACCAAGCCTTCAGCGAATTTTTCACGGACTTTAGATTTTTCAGTGTTATCTAAACCAGTGCTCATCGGGCCAGAAGGCACGAATACACAAGGCAGATGACCAAATTGCAAAGCACCAATCAGCAAACCAGGAACAATCTTATCGCACACGCCAAGAAGCAATGCAGCATCGAATACAT
>RFOR01000061.1 GCA_009926525.1 Methylophilaceae bacterium | reverse complement strand
GATATCGTCATTACCAGCACCGCAAGCCAATTACCGATTGTTGGTCTAGGAATGGTGGAGCGCGCAATTAAGGCGCGTAAACGTCGCCCGATTTTTATGGTGGATTTAGCTGTGCCGCGCGATATTGAGCCTGAAGCTGCTCAACTAGATGACGTCTATTTATACACCGTGGATGATTTAGCACAAGTGGTACAAGAGGGCTTGGGTAATCGCCAAGAGGCTGCACTAGAGGCTGAATTGATTATCACAGAACGTGTCGAGCATTTTATGCATTGGCTCAAAACACGTGATGCGGTGCCAACCATTCGTGCACTGCGTGACCAAGCGGAACAGTTACGGTTAAGTGAACTTGAAAAAGCACAAAAATTATTAGCAAAGGGTGAAGACCCAGCCGCGGTGATTGAGGCTTTAAGCAATGCGCTGATTAATAAATTTTTACATGCGCCAAGCCACGCACTCAACCACAGCACAGGGTATGAGCACGAGCAGTTAGAAATGCTTTTGCGTCAGCTATACCAAATTAAAACTTAATATTTAGACAAAGAACCAGCAATGAAACCATCCATGATTAAAAAGCTCGCCACCTTGAGCGAGCGTTTAGATGAACTAAACCGCCTACTCAGTAGCGAAGGTGCGACATCCAACATGGACAACTACCGTAAGCTCACGCAAGAGCATGCTGAAATCACGCCGATCGTTGAGCAATTCCGAACCTTTGAGCAAGGTGAGGCAGACATTGCTGAAGCGCAAAAAATGCTTTCAGACCCAGAGATGAAAGAGTTCGCGCAAGAAGAAATTGAAAATGGCAAAGCCACATTAGAAGCCGTTGAAAACGAACTACAAAAACTCTTACTGCCAAAAGACCCCAACGATGAGCGCAACATCTTCTTAGAAATCCGTGCAGGAACGGGTGGGGACGAATCAGCTTTATTTGCAGGCGACTTATTCCGCATGTATTCACGCTATGCAGAACGCCAACGCTGGAAAGTGGAAATCGTTTCAGCAAGCGATTCAGAAGTGGGCGGCTACAAAGAAATTATTGCCAAGATTGAAGGCCACGGCGCTTATTCAAAACTCAAATTTGAATCAGGCGGCCACCGTGTGCAACGTGTCCCTGATACTGAAACACAAGGCCGTATTCATACTTCAGCCTGTACTGTTGCGGTATTGCCAGAAGCCGATGAAGTAAGTGATGTCGTGATTAATCCTGCCGAAATTCGTATTGATACCTACCGTGCTAGTGGCGCAGGTGGTCAGCACATTAACAAAACCGATTCAGCTGTCCGTATTACCCACTTGCCAACAGGCATTGTGGTGGAATGCCAAGATGACCGTAGCCAACACAAAAACAAAGCGCAAGCGATGAGTGTATTGGTAGCGCGAATTAAAGACGCTGAGGTTCGCGCACAACAATCCAAAATTGCCAGCGAACGTAAAAGCTTGATTGGCTCTGGCGACCGCTCTGAGCGTATCCGCACTTACAACTACCCACAAGGCCGTATCACCGACCACCGTATCAACCTTACGCTTTATAAAATTGACGCAATTACCGAGGGCGATATGGATGAACTGATTGGCGCGCTTGCGGCAGAACACCAAGCCGATATGTTGGCAACTTTAGGTGAAGATAACTAGCGCCTTCCTAGGGCCTAGAGCCGCCAGCTTTTCATGCGGCTATAGTATTCAGGCTGACGTAAACACAGGTAAATAATCATCAGCGCATTCACCAGCGCAGTGATTAAGAATAGTTGAGGAATATTAAATCCCAATTTAAATATCAGCATCGCAAACACCGCTGATATCACCATGAACAACGCGTTCAACATATTATTTGCGGCAATCACTCTAGACTGATGGGTTTTCTGGGCGCGAGACTGAATCAGCGTATTAAGCGGCACGATATAAACCCCGCCAAATAAACCAATCAAAGCAATATCAGCCAGCAATCGCCAATCAGCAATGCCACCAGCGCTCGCTATATATAAATCCACACCAAACGCCATCATGCCCAACGCGCCAAGCGGTACCAAGCCGATTTCTACGATGCCTTTGGATAACTTTTCGCAGAGTAATGAGCCAATCCCTACGCCGACAGAAAATACCGCCAATAAGAGAATAAAAACGCTTTCATCGCCATGTAAAACCTCTTTGGCAAAAACAGGGAACTGCGCAAGCAACGTTGCGCCATAAAACCAAAACCAAGAGATACCAATAATCGCAAGCCAAATAGCCTGATTTTTCCAAACAAAAGCGATATTACGCCCCGTTTCTGTGATTGGGTTCCAATTGATTTTTAAGCTAGGTTCAGCCGCGGGCGAATTTGGGATTTGCTTACTGGCAAAATAACCCAAGAGCGCAAAGCCCACTATGCTTGAGCCAGTCACCAGCTCACCGCCTTGATGCATTCCCAGACCCGCACCGATAATTTGCCCAAGCAAAATCGCAACAAAGGTACCCATTTCCACCATGCCATTACCGCCCACCAATTCAGACTCAGCAAGATGTTGCGGCAGATAAGCGTATTTCACTGGCCCAAACAATGTGGAGTGCATTCCCATCATAAAAAGCGCCAATACCAACAACCAAAACATATGCAACACAAAGCCAAGCGCAGCAAATAGCATCAGCACCACTTCGAAAATTTTGACAAATCGAATGAGTTGCGACTTTTCACACTTATCTGCGATTTGCCCAGCCGTGGCAGAAAACAAAAAGAAAGGCAGAATAAAAATGCCTGGTAATAAGGTAGCAAGCACCGCACCACTCACATTGGTTAAATCGGCCGTGTGGAATACCGCCATGGTTATTAAGGCCGTTTTAAAAACATTGTCATTAAGTGCACCCAAAAATTGGGTGCAAAAAAATGGCAAAAAACGCTTTTCACGTATCAACTTAAATTGCTGGCTCATTCATTCGCCTCTAAAGGTTATCAAGCATTATATTTTGTTCAACCAAAAAAATAATGCTGAAATTATTTTTATATATCCCAGTCTATTCGCTATCATGTTGGACTTGCTTTAATTATTACGCCTAATAAGCACAACATCTTTCTCGGAAAAATATCACCTTGGCATCTACACATCCATTGCTCAAACTGCGTGAAGATTTACTCACCAAAGTTTCCAAAACAGGCTTTAGCTTTTGCCCAAGCGCAGCGATGCAAGCTTGGCTTTTGGCGCAGTCTACAGAAGCATTGAACGATTGGCATCAGTTTGCTGATAGCTGGAATGAGATGCCGCTAGACGAACACATGGCTGATGGAGGCCGTTATCGCCGCCGCCGTTATGCGGTATTAAGCGCACAATCAGGCACCAGCGAAATCATCTTAGAGCCACATCAGCCACATTACCAAAGCTTAAATTACAACACCTTAAATGGCGGTATTGCCCGCGACTTTGAGGCGATAAAAGCAAGCACCATACAAAGCCACAGCATGCAATCCGTGCTGAAATTTTGCCAAAAAGTATTTAGTGAGCTAATGCCCAATACCCCTTGGCACATAGAGTGTCACCAATTCCGTATTGAAGCAAACGACAAATCTTTGGGCAAACCAACCCCAGAAGGGGTGCATCGAGACGGCGTAGATTTTGTATTAGTGATGATGGTGAAACGCCAAAACATTTCGAGCGGCACTACCACCATGCATGATTTAGAACACAAAACTTTAGATAGTTTTACGCTCACAGAGCCTTTGGATGTTGCGATTGTAAACGACCATCGCTGCATGCACGGAGTAACCCCCATCGTGCCAATAGACCCAACACAGCGTGCTTATCGCGACGTGTTAGTGGTCACTTTCAAAAAACATCAGCAGTAAATTGATGATTAACAATACCCAAAAGTCAGCACATCAAAGTGCTAATCCGCTGCGCAATTTGAGTTTCTTCAAACTGCTCAATTATCGCGTGTTAATGGTCCTGTCCTACCAAATCATGGCAGTAGCTGTGGGCTGGCATTTATACCAAATCACACACGATCCACTTTCACTCGGCTTGATTGGTCTTGCTGAAATCATCCCTTACTTTTGCACGGCCTTATTTGCAGGCTATGCGGTAGACCATTACTCAAGTCGCAACTTTGGCGTGAGTTCTTCATTCACACTCATGCTTTCTGCCTTGTTAATTTATGCAATCACAGAAGGTAGATTATCAGTCGACCCAACGCTATGGATTTACGGAGCAATCGCTTTGATTGGTTTAGCACGGGCTTTTATTGCGCCGACTTACAGCGCAATTTTCGCCTCCATCATGCCACGCCAAGAATATGCAAAAGGAGCCAGCATCGGAAGCGCTGCATTTCAATTCGGCTTAATCACAGGCCCTGCGATAGGTGGGATTTTGGTTGGTTGGACTAGCCTCCAAGTGGCTTATTTGGTCTCCGCTGGCTTAGCCTGCGCATCTGGCATTGCGCTGCTCACACTTGAAGTACAGACCCCCAAAGTGGTCGCAGAAAAAGCGATTTTTTCTGGCATTGCT
>RFOR01000007.1 GCA_009926525.1 Methylophilaceae bacterium | reverse complement strand
GTGACGTTTAAACGTCACGCGCATTTACAAAATGATAGAACAACTTAAAGCAGAACTCGCGGAGCGAGCGCAAGCAGGTTTAAAGCGTAAGCGCCGCTTGCTCCAAAGTCCTCAAGTCGCGCATTTGATCGCAGATGGTCAGCGCCTACTCTCATTCGCAAGCAATGATTATTTAGGCTTGGCGAATCATCCTGATTTAATTTCAGCGCTACAAGATGGCGCCTCAAAAGCAGGTGTTGGTGGCGGTGCTTCGCATCTCATTACCGGGCATCACCAATTTCATCATGATGCAGAACAAGCATTGGCGAGCTTTGTCGGCTTGGCTGAAGGCTTACTGTTTAGTACTGGTTATATGGCGAACATGGGTGTGATTGCAGCTTTGCTGGGGCGTAATGATGCGATTTTTGCAGACAAGCTCAATCATGCCTCATTGAATGATGCTGCCGTTTTGTCCCGTGCAGAATTAAATCGCTATGCTCATCAAGATTTATCCCAGTTGGGAAAAATGTTAGCGGCAAGCACAGCACTAAGAAAATTGGTGATTGTAGATGCGGTTTTTAGCATGGATGGCGATATCGCCCCGGTCCCTGAATTGCTAGCACTTTGCGAAGCATACGATGCTTACTTGTTACTAGATGATGCCCATGGCTTTGGTGTGCTTGGTGAACAGGGCAGAGGCATTTTGAGCCATTTTGATGTGGCTTCGCCCCGTATTATTTACATGGCAACTTTGGGTAAAGCAGCAGGCGTTGCAGGCGCTTTTGTAGCAGGCGATGCAACGATTATTGAGTATTTACTTCAGTCAGCCAAAACTTATATCTATACGACTGCGAGTCCTCCAGCATTGGCGTTAGCTTTGGTCACGGCGGTTAATGTGATGAAAAAAGATGAGGCGCGTCATCAGCATTTGCGGGATTTAATTGCTTATTTCAAAGAAAATTTAAGCCTTAAAAAATGGCAGTTAATGCCATCGGATACCGCAATACAACCTATTGTGGTGGGTAGTAATGAAGCGGCGCTCGGACTAAGTGACTATCTCCTAACGCTGGGTGTTTTGGTGCCAGTCATCCGTCCACCGACTGTGCCAAAAAATACTGCACGTCTTCGTATTTCACTATCTGCAGCACATTCTTTAGAGGATGTGAAATTACTGATTCAGCATTTGCATGAAGCAGAACAGGCCTTGCTCACATGAGTTTGCATATCGAAAGAATAGGGCAGGGCGAGCCGCTGGTGATGATACATGGCTGGGGCATGCATAGCGGCATGTGGATGCATACGCGCGATTTACTCAGCCAGCATTTTGAATTGCACTTGGTGGATTTGCCTGGCATGGGCTATAGCGAAAATTTAGATGTTTATAGTTTGCATAACGTGGCGGAATTAATCGCTGATAAAATGCCAAGTAATGCCTATGTTTTAGGCTGGTCTTTGGGCGGATTAATTGCCATTAAAGTCGCCTTAATCACCCCAATTAAAAAGCTTATTTTGGTGGCTAGTACGCCATGTTTTGTTGCGCGTGACGATTGGCAACAAGGCATGCCTAGTGATGTTTTTGAAAGTTTTTTTGCAGGAGCAATGCAAGATTATCAAGGCACGATGAATAAGCTTTTGGCGCTCATTGCTATGGGAAGCGGCAATGCGCGCGCGACCTCCAAAATATTACGTGAGGCACTTAGCCTTCGTCCTGCCCCTCATCAGCAAGCCTTACTCGGCGCTTTGGATATTTTGCGCACAGGTGATTTGCGTGCTGATTTGCTTAGCATGCAAACACCCACTTTGTTGATTCATGGCGCACACGATAAATTGGCCTCATTAAGTTCAGCTGAGTGGATGGCGCAAACCTTACCTAACGGTCAGTTATTAACTTTGCCAAGCGCCGCGCACGAGCCATTTATTTCACATCCTGAATTATTTAGCCAAAAAGTCAAAGAGTTTTTACAGTTATGAGCCAAGCCCTTTCTGAGCAAGATGTTTACCACCTAGACAAGGCGCGTGTTCGAGCTTCGTTTGACCGTGCGGCCAATACTTATGATGCGGCGGCAGTGATGCAAAAGCTGGTACGTGAAGAAATGCTTAGCCGTTTAGATTTAGTGAGCATGCAACCAGCACGTATATTAGACGCGGGCTGTGGCACAGGTCACGCCAGCAAGGCCTTGATACAAAAATATCCAAAAGCCCAGATTGTTTCGCTGGATTTGGCGATGGGCATGTTGCACAAAACGCTATCCACGAATACCTCTCCTACCCAGCGCATCAAGCAAGCTTTAGGTTTTAATAAGCAGCATTTACTGTGTGGAGATATCGAACAGCTTCCTTTGGCGGATGCGAGTTTGGATATGGTCTGGTCCAATCTCGCGATTCAATGGTGCAATGATTTAGATGCTGCTTTCACCCATATGCATCGCGTGCTTCGTAATGAAGGACTGCTAACTTTTAGCACGTTAGGTCCGGATACGCTGAAAGAGTTGCGTGCGGCTTCAAGCGTGGGCGGCGAGCATGTTCACGTCAGCCGTTTTATTGATATGCACGATATTGGCGATGCATTGGTGCGTGTGGGTTTTGCCGCGCCAGTTTTGGATGTAGAGCGTATTACGCTCACTTACGATGATGTAATAGCCGTCATGCATGATTTAAAATCTATCGGCGCTCATAACGCCGCGGATGGCCGGAATCGTGGCTTGCAGGGTCGAGGCTTTTTGAAGCAAATCACTGAAAAGTACGAGCGCTTTAGAAAAGATGGAAAATTGCCCGCCACGTTTGAAGTGGTGTACGGCCATGCGTGGAAACCTGCCGCAAGACCTAAAACAAAAATCGATTTAGAGGCAGGTTTTGCGCCTGTGACTTTTCATGCAAAAAAATAAACAGGCATTTTTTATAACCGGCACGGATACCGATGTTGGTAAAACCTATATTGCTAGTGCGCTAGTTAAGCATTTTTGTGAACAGGGCTTGCAAGCACTTGGCATGAAGCCAGTCGCAGCTGGTGCAGAGATGGTGAATGGTCGTTTGCTTAATAGTGATGTGACTGAACTTATTAAAGTGGGCAACGTGGACGCAGATTTAAAGCTGATAAACCCCTATGTGTTTGCTCCTGCGATTGCGCCACACATTGCTGCTGAGCAAGCTGGCATCAGAGTTTCGTTGGATAACATTCAGCAATCTTTTGATGTCTTACAGACAAAAGCTGATGTGGTAGTGGTGGAAGGGGCGGGCGGCTTTCGTGTGCCGATTAATCGTGAACAAACCATGGCCGATTTAGCTATAAAACTTAATCTTCCCATTATTTTGGTGGTTGGTATTCGCTTGGGCTGCATCAATCATGCGCTAATGACTGCTGGTTCAATTAGAGCGGCTGGGTTGAATTTAGTGGGTTGGGTGGCGAATCGGATTGATCCTAATATGCCAGCCATTGAAGAAAATATCGCGACGCTAAAAGCCATGATTAAAGCGGCTTGTATTGCAGATGTGGCCTGGGGTGAAGAGCCTCAATTTATTGATTTTTAGATTTACGTTTTTGCCTAAATCGATACGTCAGCAAAATAATCAAACCCGCGATATTGGGATACCAAATATACCAATGCGACCAAGGGATGCCATCAATACTAAAGTCTGAGAATGGCCAAAATAGCGGGGTTGCGAAGTAGGATTTAGCGTGAAATGGGAAATCCAGCAGAATGTGAAAAGGCCAAGCCAACATGGCGAACGCAATATCTTTACGCCATAAACACACTAATCCAATCACAGTAAAGCAAATGATAACGCTATGTCCAAAAGCATAGTTGGTAAACAGCCAAGGGGGTAGTGTTTCTAGAGGCGGGTTGCCAAAGTGCCAAGTGCCACTCAGCATGTTAAACAGCATAAATGCGCCGAATGAGATTAAATCAGGCGCCGCTCCAAATAATATGGCAATCCAAGCATGGCGCTTGTGACCGAATAATCCATATCCCCAAAGTGCGTGGCTAAAGGTATCCATTTATCTATTGATAGAGCTGATGTTGTTGTATGTAGTTAATAACACTTTTCGGCATTACATCGCTGACATTCGTTTTGGATGCGATTTGCTCTCGAATTTGTGTAGATGAAATGTCCAAAGTCGCAATTTTTTGTATTAATATTTTTCCACTGGCTGAGTTTTTAAGGACATTTACGTCATTGGTTTGATGCAATTCAACCAGAGAATGAATCTCAGCGTTCCAAGTTAAGTCTTCAGAATGCGGGCGTTTCACCACTACAAAATGGCAGTGGTCTAAGAGCTCATTCCAGCGATGCCAGGTGTTTAGTTTCGCAAAAGCATCTGAACCTATCAGCCAGCTAATGCTCACCTTATCACCAAGTTCTTTACGTAACGAAACAAGACTGTCGATGCTGTAAGAGGGGCCTGAACGCTCAAGTTCGCGGGTATCAATTTGAAATGTTGAATGGTCGAAAATCGCGAGTTTTACCATGTCGGCGCGTTGTTCCGCGCTGACGTTTGGCATATCTTTTAATGCAGGAATTGCAGCAGGCATGAAGCGAACTGTCTCAAAAGCCAGCGTTTGTTCTAAGCGTTCAGCAAGGCGCAGGTGGCCGTTATGGATGGGATTAAACGTACCACCTAAAATACCTATCATGAATGATGTTTAAGCGCGAATGTGTCCGTCACCCAATACGATGTATTTGAGTGAGGTTAATCCATCAAGACCAACAGGGCCGCGGGCGTGGAGCTTATCCGTTGAGATGCCAATCTCAGCACCTAAGCCATACTCAAAGCCATCTGCAAAGCGTGTAGAAGCGTTTACCATGACGCTGCTTGAGTCTACCTCGCGCAAGAAACGGCGTGCTTTGGTGTAGTTTTCAGTCACGATGGCTTCGGTATGTTGTGATGAATGCTGATTGATATGCGCAATTGCTTCATCTAAATCAGCCACCACTTTGCAAGAAATAATCGCGTCCAAATATTCCATATAGTGGTCTTCTTCAGTCGCTTTTTTCGCGGCTGGAACCAAGGCACATGTTTCCACACAGCCTCTAATCTCAATGCCTTTGCTAATCAACATGTTAGCAATTTTTGGCAACATGTTTTTGGCTACGCTACGCGCCACCAATAAAGATTCTGTTGTGTTGCAGGTGCCAAGACGTTGCGTTTTTGAGTTCTCAATAATACGAATAGCTTTATCAAAATCCGCTTCATCGTCTACATAAACGTGACAATTGCCATCTAAATGTTTAATCACAGGAATGCGTGCATCATTCGAAATGCGCTCAATCAGGCCTTTGCCACCGCGAGGCACAATCACATCCACAAATTCTTTCATCGTGATGAGTTCGCCAACCGCAGCGCGGTCTGTGGTTTCGACAACTTGCACTGCGGCTTTTGGTAAACCGGCCACCGCTAATCCTTCGTGTACTAATTTCGCTAAGGCTTGGTTGCAATGAATGGCTTCTGAGCCACCACGAAGAATGGTTGCATTACCGGATTTAATACATAAGCCGGCCGCATCCACTGTTACATTTGGACGTGCTTCGTAAATAATGCCAATCACGCCAAGCGGCACTCGCATTTTGCCAATTTGAATGCCAGAAGGGCGATATTTCATATCACTAATTTCACCAATTGGATCAGCAAGGCTAGCAATTTGTTGTAAGCCTTCAGCCATGGTGGCGATTGATTTTTCAGTAATGGTGAGGCGGTCTAACATTGCGGCTTCCATGCCTGCAGCTTTTGCTACTGCAAGGTCTTGTTGGTTGGCGGCAAGTAGTGCATCTTTTTCACGCAAAATCGCTTTAGCGATGGTGGTGAGTGCTAAGTTTTTAGTATTGGTTTCAGCTTTTGCCATGGCGCGTGAAGCGTTGCGCGCTTCAGCCCCAACATTGTGCATATACGATTTAATGTCCATCAGTGTTCCTAACCTTCTTTTTAGCGGCTTCTGGCTCTTGTGCCAATTCTTGCCAAGCCAAAGCATAATCTTGAAATTTCTAGCCAAGCATCGCCTTGCATCATGCCTTTTGCCGTTTTATCAATATCGGCGAGCTTGAGCAATGCTGCTTGTAATTGTTTTAAGCTTAATCGCCCGACCGCTTGCTTGGCAAGCGCTTGTTTTGGACCAAATACTTTAGCTTGTACCATGGCGCTGTTTAAGTTTTCACCACGTGCTTCGGCCTGTTTGATTTTCACTAATGGTGTAATTGCCCAAATGAGTGGGTTCATCACAGCAACAGGCTGCGCTCCTTCATCTTTTAGGCCATCTAAAATACGCACGGTGCGGTCTACATCGCCAGACAATACGGCCTCGCCAAGCTGCACTGCGTCAAAGCGCGAGACGTTCAGAACTGCGGCACGGACATCTTCGCCAGCAACTTCCCCAGCTGGATAAAGCAAGCCTAGCTTCTGAATTTCTTGATGCGCGGCAAGTAAATTGCCTTCTACTTGGTTCGCCATAAAAGTTAAAGTTTCTGAATCTGTAGTTTGCTTTTGTAATGCTAAACGGCTTGCAATCCACTGCGGCAATTGTGCAGACCCAACTTCACGCAGTTCAATAAATACGCTATTTTGTTGCAGCGCTGTGTACCATGCGCTTTTAGCATCGCGCCAATCAACTGCTGGCAAGATAATGACGGTGACAGTATCAATTAATGCTTCAGCAGCTAAAGCTTGAAGTGCTTTGCTACCATCAAGACCTGGCTTGCCTGTGGGGATGTTAATTTCAAGCAAGCGCTGGCTGGCGAATAATGACATGGCTTGGCCGAATTCAGCGATTTGTGCCCAATTAAAATAACGGTCAGAAGTTAAACTGGTCCGTTCATCAAAGCCTAGTTCACGAGCTTTGGCACGAATGGCATCTAAACACTCACGTTGAGATAAAGGCTCATCTCCCGTGAGCACATAGAGCGGTTTAAGACCGCTGCTTAAGTGTTGGGTGAGTTGTTGGGGTGCCAGATTCATATTGGTATGATGCAGGCATTCGGCCTATTTTACAGCCTTAGCTTTTGGTTTTTGAGCCACTAAGCGACGCATAAGTTCTCTAGAAGCATCACGGCGCATGTCCTCATAAAGCATGGCTTCTTCGTAAGATTTGGCAAGCAATTCAGTATCTAAATATGAAAAATCACGACGACTTTCAATCATTTGTTCTTGGCCCCAAAGTTCTTCTGACGCATCACGTACGCGAAATTTTATGCGATAGAACAATTCAAACTCACGCACAGAGCCTGTGCCGCCTAATGAAAGAATGCGTTTTTCTTGGCCATCGCTCATCAGGTCTAGCAAAATTTCTGCATCTTCAGGCTCTTTTACAATAGCGACGCCATTTGTTTTAAGTGCGCTGATCAGGTCTTTAGAGATGCTTGAAGAGCCTTTGATGTAAAGCTTAGTGAACGCCAAATCAGCCATGCCGCGCAAATGAAATCCACATGCTGCGACGACACAAGCCAGCAGGATAATGGTCAAGCGACGAGCGATGTAGTGATTCATAGTTACCCCACAACAATATTGACGAGTTTATTTGGCACCACGATGATTTTACGCACAGTCGAACCATCTTCTAAGAATTTTTGCACAAAAGGCTGAGCAAGGGCATGTTGCTCAATGGCCTCTTTAGCCATAGTTTTTGCTACGGTAATGCTGCCGCGCAATTTGCCATTCACTTGTACGACCAATTCCACTTCATCTTGTACCATCGCAGATTGGTCTGCGGTTGGCCAAGCGGCATGTTCAATCACAATGTCTTGACGCAACTCAGCCCACAAGGCCTGGCAAATATGCGGCACGATAGGATAGAGGAGCAAAGTGACATTCTCAAGCACTTCTTGGCGCACATTTCGCGTTGCGGCATCGTCGCCCTCAACTTTGCCGTAAGCGTTCATGAGTTCCATCACTGCAGCAATGGCTGTATTGAATGTTTGACGACGACCATAGTCATCCGTAATCTTTTCAATCGTTTGATGTAGTTGGCGACGTAAGGTTTTGAGTTCCAGACTTAACTCTACATTGATATCGCCCACTTTGTAAGCTTCTACTGCGCCAGTTTCCAAATGTGTTGCCACAAACGTCCATAAGCGACGCAAGAAACGATGTGCGCCTTCTACGCCACTATCTGCCCACTCCAAGCTTTGCTCTGGCGGCGCGGCAAACATCATAAACAAACGTGCTGTATCTGCGCCGTAAGTGTCGATGAGTGCTTGAGGGTCAACGGTGTTGCCCTTTGATTTACTCATTTTGGTGCCTTCTTTAAGCACCATGCCTTGCGTTAGCAAATTTGTGAAAGGCTCATCATTTTTGAGTAAGCCAACGTCACGCATCAATTTATTAAAGAAGCGCGCATACAGCAAATGCAAAATCGCGTGCTCAATACCGCCAATGTATTGGTCAACAGGCAACCAGTAGTTGGCGCGTTCATCCACCATGCCAGTGTGGCAGTCAAAGCTTGCATAACGTGCAAAGTACCATGATGACTCGAAGAAAGTATCCATGGTGTCAGTTTCGCGCGTGGCTTTCCCATCGCAAGTTGGACAAGTGGTGTCGTAAAAACTAGGGTCTTTTTTGATTGGAGAACCTACGCCATCCATCACCACGTCTTCTGGCAAGCGCACAGGAAGTTGGTCAGCTGGCACTGGAACCTCACCACAACTTGGGCAGTGAACGATAGGGATAGGGCAGCCCCAATAGCGCTGACGTGAAACACCCCAGTCGCGTAAACGATATTGTTTGCGTCGCTTACCTAAACTCTTTCTGGCCAGTGCTTCAGCGATTGTGCTGGATGCGCCATCAAAATCTAGTCCATCAAATTCGCCTGAATTAAATAACACGCCATGCTCTGTGTAAGCCATTTTGAGCGGCAAATCAAGTTCGGCACTTTGTGGCTTAATCACAGCCTTCATGGGCAAACTATATTTGCTCGCGAACTCAAAGTCACGCTCATCATGCGCTGGTACAGCCATAACAGCACCTTCGCCATAGCTAATTAGCACATAGTTCGCTACCCAAACTGGCAGTTGTTCGCCAGTGAGTGGATGTTGAACATATAAGCCAGTGGCCATACCTTTTTTCTCGGCAGTCGCCATGTCTGCTTCTGCGACGCTACCCATTTTGCACTCTTGAATAAACGCTTTTAGCGCCGGATTGTTTTCAGCCGCTTGGGTGGCAAGTGCATGCTCTGCTGCAATCGCAACATAAGTTGCACCCATCAATGTATCTGGACGTGTGGTGTAAACCTTAAGGTTGCCATTGCCGCCCACGTTAGGAAACTCGACTTCACAGCCGTAACTTTTTCCTATCCAATTGCGTTGCATGGTTTTGACTTGTTCAGGCCACCCCTCCAGCTTGTCGAGGTCAGCTAACAACTCATCGGCATACGCCGTGATTTTCATAAAGTATTGCGGAATGTCGCGTTTTTCAACCACTGCCCCAGAGCGCCAGCCCTTGCCGTCAATCACTTGCTCATTAGCAAGCACGGTTTGGTCAACCGGGTCCCAATTGACGGTGGCCGTTTTTTTATAAATGAGGCCTTTTTTGAATAGCTCTGTAAATAGCCATTGCTCCCAGCGGTAATACTCTGGAGTACAGGTTGCAATTTCTCTATCCCAAGAAATCCCCAAGCCTAGGGACTTGAGTTGTTCTTTCATGTGTTCAATATTGCTATAGGTCCAGCCAGCAGGGGCGACATTGTTTTTGATTGCTGCATTTTCAGCAGGCAAGCCAAATGCATCCCAGCCCATCGGTTGCATCACATTAAAACCGCGCATGCGGTGGAAGCGGCTCAGCACGTCACCAATCGTGTAATTACGAACGTGCCCCATGTGTAAACGACCGCTAGGGTAAGGGAACATGGATAAGCAATAATACTTAGGCTTGTTACTCTCTTCGGTCGCCTTAAAAGTTTGGTTGGTTTCCCAATATTGCTGGGCGCGTTCTTCGATTTCTTTAAATGGATACTGCTGTTGCATGGCAAATATTTTTTTGTGGATAAGTAAGCTTGAATTATACCTTGAAGCCAAAGGGATGTGCGGAAGCATCAACGAATTGCTGTGGTGTTGCAGGCAAAAAAAGCCATCCTGAGGATGGCTTTTTACAGGGCGATTTTTTTCTTATACATTAAATCTAAAGTGCATTACATCGCCATCTTGCACGATGTATTCTTTGCCCTCTAAACGCATTTTGCCGGCTTCTTTTGCGCCTTGTTCGCCTTTATGGGCGACAAATTCGTTATATGCAATGACTTCCGCACGAATAAAGCCACGTTCAAAGTCTGTATGAATGACGCCAGCTGCTTGAGGTGCGGTTGAGCCTTTGCGCACTGTCCAAGCGCGTACTTCTTTAACACCTGCGGTGAAGTATGTTTCTAAGCCGAGAAGTGCGTACGCAGCTCTTACTACGCGATCTAAACCAGGCTCAGTTAAGCCTAGCTCTTCTAAGAATAAAGCTTTGTCTTCATCTTCTAGGTCAGAGATTTCAGCTTCAATTTTGGCGCAAATACTCACAACTGGTGAACCTTCTTTTTTGCCTAGCTCCACGATTGAATCAAGGAGTGGGTTGTTGCTAAAGCCTGTTTCATCAACGTTGGCGATGTACATCACTGGTTTAACAGTAATCAGGCATAGTGGTTTTAATAGGTGCAATTCATCAGCATCTAAGCCTAATGTGCGAACCGCTTTGCCTTCATCCAAGCCTTTTTGAACTTTAGTTAATACTGCACAAAGCGCAATCGCTTCTTTGTCGCCTGATTTAGCTTTTTTACTTTCGCGCTGAACCGTTTTGTCGACGGTTTCCATGTCAGCAAGTGCAAGTTCGGTGTTGATTGTTTCAACGTCTGAAAGCGGATCAACCTTGTTGGCAACGTGCACCACGTTAGCATCGTTAAAACAACGGACAACGTGAGCAATCGCGTCGGTTTCACGGATGTTAGCCAAGAACTTGTTGCCTAGGCCTTCGCCTTTTGACGCGCCAGCCACTAAGCCTGCAATATCTACAAACTCAACAATGGCTGGTTGTACCTTTTGTGGCTTAACGATATCAATCAAGGGGCTCATGCGTGGATCAGGCACTTCAACAATGCCGACGTTAGGCTCAATCGTGCAGAAAGGATAGTTTTCTGCAGCGATACCCGCTTTGGTGATGGCATTGAAGAGCGTTGATTTACCTACGTTTGGTAGGCCGACAATTCCGCATTTCATAATTTTTCCTGTTCAGTAAATTCGTTACTAATTTTTAGTGTGCAATTTTAACATCGCCGCTTCAAACTCGCCTTTTAATAACAAAGGAAGCAATGTCGTGCTTTGGTCTATGTTTTCTTCTATGGCACGCATTTCATCACGACTAGGGTCGTGTAATACAAAGTTAGCTACAGCATTTTTATCACCCGGGTGACCAATGCCTAAGCGTAGCCGCCAAAAATCAGTGGTGCCCAACTGCGCGGTAATATCTTTAAGGCCGTTATGTCCGCCGTGACCGCCACCTTTTTTGAGCTTCACCGTTCCTGGTGGTAAATCGAGTTCATCGTGCACAACTAAAACAGACTCTGGCTCAATTTTATAAAACTTAGTCAGTGCTGATACAGCGCGCCCGCTGGCATTCATGAAGGTTGTTGGTTTGAGTAGCCATGCTTCATGAATGCTGGTTTTTAAGCGGCCAGCATGACCAAAAAACTTGGCTTCAAGGTTGAGCTTGCTCTGAGTTTCAGCGCAGATTTGATCGACCCACCAAAAGCCAGCGTTATGGCGTGTGGATTCATATTCGGCGCCTGGGTTGCCTAGTCCAACGATTAGTTTTATTTGACTCATAGCCTATTGTCGCTCATCCAGCCTAAATAATTTCAAAGCCTGAAAATAATAACGCGCGTTCCGGAAAACCGAAACGCGCGTTTTAGAGGTCAATCACTCCAGCGATTAAGCTGCTGGAGTTGCTTCCGCTGCTTCTTCAGATGCTGCAGCTGCACCACCGCGAGTTTTCGCGATACTTGCAACAGCAACGTCTGCACCGTGTGCTAATTGAACGAATTCAACGCCCTTCGGCAATTTGATTTCTGACAAGTGAACTGAGTGGCCCATTTCTAATTTAGCCAAATCAACTTCGATAAACTCTGGCAGGTCTTTTGCCAAGCAACTTACGTCAGCTTCTGTAGCAATATGAGCTACGATACCGCCGCCTACTTTTACGCCGGGAGCAGTATCAGCGTTAATGAAGTGCAATGGCACTTTAACGTGGATTTTTTCTGTTGCGCTAACACGTTGAAAGTCGATGTGTTGGATGGTGTTGCGCACAGGATGCATTTGATAGTCACGTAACAATACAGACTCTTTCTTGCCATCTAGGTTAAGCGTCAAGATAGATGCGTGGAATGCTTCATGGCGGAATTCCATGAACAGTGCTTTCATATCAAATTCAACGCTTACTGCGTCTTTGCCAGCACCATAAACTACACCTGGTACTTTAGCTGAGCGGCGAAGACGGCGGCTCGCACCCGTACCTTTCGCTTCACGTGTTACTGCTGAGATTTCAATCGTCATTTTTACTACTCCTAAATTTAACCAAAATAATATTTTGGCTTTTCAAAAACTGTTATCCGCGACCAGATAACAGGGTATGACGCGTTTGTTGCCAAACGCATCGAAACTTTAATTAATCTTCAAACAATGAACTGACAGAGTCTTCATTGCTAATGCGACGGATGGTTTCAGCCATCAATTCGCCTACGCTTAATTGGCGCACTTTCTTGCATGATGCTGCATCTTCGCGAAGAGGAATTGTGTCTGTAACGACCAGTTCATCAAGTTCTGAAGCCATGATGCGCTCAATTGCAGTGCCTGAAAGAACAGGGTGAGTACAGTAGGCAACGACTTTAATCGCACCTTTTTTCTTGAGTGCTGATGCGGCTTCGCAAAGTGTATTGGCTGTATCGACCATGTCATCCATGATGACGCATGTGCGGCCAGCAACATCACCGATAATATTCATTACTTTAGCCACATTGGCTTTAGGGCGACGTTTATCGATAATTGCTAAATCAGACCCCATTTGCTTAGCTAATGCACGTGCACGGACTACGCCACCAACGTCAGGTGATACGACGACCAAATTAGTGTGATTTTGTTTGGTGAGGTCATCCAGCAGCACAGGAGATGCATAAATGTTGTCAACAGGGATTTCGAAGAAGCCTTGGATTTGATCTGAGTGCAAGTCCATGGTCAATAAACGGTTAACACCAACGCTAGTGAGCATGTTGGCCACCACTTTTGCGGTAATCGCAACACGGGCAGAACGTGGACGACGGTCTTGTCTTGAGTAGCCAAAGTAAGGGATGGCTGCCGTAATACGGCCAGCAGATGCACGACGAAGTGCATCGACCATGACCATAACCTCCATTAGCGTGTCATTGGTTGGGGCACATGTGGATTGCAATACGAACACGTCTTTGCCTCGCACGTTATCTTGCAATTCAACCATGACTTCGCCATCGCTGAAACGGTCAACGGTTGCACGACCTAATTCCATGCCCAAATGTTTTGCCACTTTTTTGGCAAGTTTAGGGTTGGCCGTGCCTGTAAACACCATCATGTCGCCTCTGGCCACAGTGGATTCCTTTTAAGCTATTAAAACAAAAAAAGCGTGTAATGCTACACGCTCCATATTGCAGTACTGGCTGGGGAAGAAGGATTCGAACCTTCGCATGCCGGAATCAAAATCCGGTGCCTTAACCAGCTTGGCGACTCCCCATTTGATCTTTACCTACTATTTTACCTAAAGTGCAGGAACCAAATTATACAGCGGATGCTGTGATAATCCGAGTGCTGCTACACAAAATATTTCAGTATTCGCAATCTCTTTTGGTTGGTTTTTTACGATGTTGTTTGCATCAGCTGAATTTTCAACTGTTACAAAAACGGACGCGCCAGATCCACTCATTCGCGCCTGTGAAAATT
>RFOR01000060.1 GCA_009926525.1 Methylophilaceae bacterium | reverse complement strand
GGCCTTTTTGCATCTTACGGAATTTTTGTCTAGCTGGCTGTAGCATTTTTTGCCCCCGACTTTCTTACTTTCTTTTCTGGTTCTGCGACTGGCGCAACCACTGGCTGTTCACCTTTGTGATCAAACACTTCGCCTTTAAATACCCAAACTTTAATACCGATAATGCCGTATGTTGTTAAAGCTTCAGCAACACCGTAATCAATATCAGCACGCAAAGTATGAAGTGGCACACGGCCTTCGCGATACCATTCAGTACGAGCAATTTCAATACCGTTCAAACGGCCTGAACTCATAATCTTGATACCTTGAGCACCTAAACGCATTGCATTTTGCATCGCACGCTTCATCGCACGACGGAACATCACACGCTTTTCTAATTGCTGAGCAATGCTTTGCGCAATCAAAGTAGCGTCGATTTCTGGCTTACGCACTTCTTCGATATTCAAGTGAACAGGAACACCCATTAAACCTTGAATGCTAGAGCGTAAAGTTTCAATATCTTCACCCTTCTTACCAATCACGATACCTGGACGTGCACTGTAGATTGTAATTTTTGCATTCTTTGCAGGACGCTCAATAATAATCTTGCTTACAGCAGCGTGTGCTAGCTTCTTGTTAAGGAACTCACGAACCTTAATGTCGCTATTTAACATTGCTGGGAAATTTTTGCTGTTGGCATACCAACGTGATGTCCAGTTCTTTTGGACGCTCAGACGGAAACCAATTGGATGAATTTTCTGACCCATAACGATTCCTTTAGTTACCCACTGTCACGTTAATGTGACAAGTTGGTTTGGTAATGCGACCAGCGCGACCTTTAGCACGAGCACGGATACGTTTAAGCACGATACCTTTATCAACGTAGATTGAAGTAACCTTCAACTCATCGATATCCGCACCATTATTATGTTCAGCGTTAGCAATTGCTGACTCAAGCACTTTCTTGATAATTTCAGCACCTTTTTTAGGTGAAAATTGCAAGATGTTAAGCGCGTTATCAACTTTCTTACCGCGAACCAAATCCGCTACTAAGCGAGCTTTCTGTGGAGAAAGATGTACACCTTTTAAAACTGCAGATACTTGCATCATCATCCCCTACTTCTTAGCTTTCTTATCGGCTGCATGACCTTTGAATGTGCGAGTTAACGCAAATTCGCCGAGCTTGTGGCCAACCATGTTTTCTGAAATCAACACAGGTACGTGTTGCTTGCCGTTATGAACCGCAATTGTCAAACCGATGAAGTCAGGCAAAATCGTAGAACGACGTGACCAAGTTTTAATTGGTTTACGATCGCGCGTCTCTGCCGCTTTCTCTACTTTTTTAGCCAAGTGACCATCGATAAATGGACCTTTTTTAATTGAACGTGCCATATTGATTACCTCTTATTCGCAGGACGGCGTGAAACACGCATATTGTCAGTGCGCTTGTTGCTACGAGTGCGATAACCCTTGGTTGGAGTACCCCATGGGCTTACTGGATTCATACCAGCAGCTGTTTTACCCTCACCACCACCGTGTGGGTGGTCTACCGGGTTCATCACAACACCACGAACTGTAGGACGCACACCGCGCCAGCGCATTGCACCAGCTTTACCGATAGAGCGCAATGAATGTTCTTCATTACCCACTTCACCAAGCGTTGCTTTGCAATCAACGTGTACACGACGAACTTCGCCTGAACGTAAACGCAATTGAGCGTAGCTTCCTTCACGAGCCAAAAGCTGTACTGAAGTACCTGCTGAACGAGCCAACTGCGCACCTTTACCAGGTTGCAATTCGATACAATGAATCGTGCTACCTACTGGGATATTGCGTAATGGCAATGCATTACCTACTTTAATAGGTGCATCTGAACCACTTATCAACTGTGCGCCAGCAGCTACACCGCGCGGAGCAATGATATAACGACGTTCACCGTCTGCATAACATAACAACGCAATGTGTGCGCTACGATTTGGATCGTATTCAATGTGCTCAACTTTTGCTGGAATGCCGTCTTTATTGCGACGGAAATCTACCAAACGGTAATGTTGCTTGTGACCGCCACCTTGGTGACGGATTGTAATATGGCCGTTATTGTTACGACCCGCATTTTTGCTTTGCTTCTCCAGCAGCGGCGCATAAGGCTTGCCCTTATATAGATCAGGTGTTACCACCTTTACTACGGCGCGCCGACCTGGTGAAGTTGGCTTGACTTTAATCAGTGCCATGATTTCTCCTATTCGCCCGCTGCAAAATTAATTTCTTGGCCTGGCTTCAAGCTTACATAAGCTTTCTTCCAGTCTTTACGGCGACCCATAATGCGGCCAGCACGTTTCTCTTTACCCTTAACGTTAACTACCGTTACGGATTGCACTTCAACTTTGAATACAAGCTCAACCGCAGCCATAATTTCTGGTTTAGTTGCATCTGTACGCACTTTGAAAGCAATTTGCTGATTTTGATCAGCAATACGAGTTGCCTTTTCAGTAATTTGCGGAGCCAAAATAACTTGCAGTAAACGATCTTGGATTTTTACTAAGTTTAGATTCGCACTCATGCTAGCATCTCCTCAAGCTTCTTCACTGCAGCTTTAGTAGCAACCACATTTGGGAAGCGAACTAAACTGACAGGATCAACGTATTGAGCTTCAACAACTAATACGTTAGGAATGTTACGTGCTGATAGATATAAGTTTTCATCAAACCCATCCACCAACAACAAAACACCTTCAGCAAAACCCAGACCCTTGATTTTCTCAACTAGGTTTTTTGTTTTTGGAGTGTCAACAGTAAACTCTTCAATCACTGACAAACGTGTTTGACGTACAAGTTCTGAGAGAATTGCACACATACCGGCACGGTAAGCCTTACGGTTTACTTTGTGGCTGAAATTTTCATCAGGACTATTAGGGAATGCACGACCACCTCCACGCCAGATAGGGCTTGAGCTCATACCTGAACGTGCACGACCAGTTCCTTTTTGGTTCCATGGCTTGTGTGTAGTGTGACTTACGTTACCACGACCCAATTGAGCACGAGTCGCAGTACGGGCATTAGCTTGGTATGCAACAACAACTTGATGCACCAAAGCTTCATTAAATTCACGCGCAAAAGTTACATCTGAAAGCTCTACAGCTGACTTTGTAACCTTACCGCTTTTGTCAATTAATTTGATTTCCATTATTTGGCCGCCTTATTAGAAGACTTGGCTTTAACAGCAGGACGAACAACTACATCACCACCCTTAGAGCCTGGAATAGCACCTTTAATCAACAATAGGTTGCGCTCAACATCAACACGCACCACTTGAAGGTTTTGTGTCGTTACTTGAACAGCACCTAAATGACCAGGCATACGCTTACCAGGGAATACTCGACCTGGATCTTGCGCCATACCGATTGAGCCCGGAACATTATGTGATCTTGAGTTACCGTGAGACGCACGGTTTGATGAGAAGTGGTGACGTTTAATTGCGCCAGCAAAACCCTTACCAAGAGAAGTGCCAGTCACATCGACCATTTGACCTTCTTGGAAAATATCAACTGAGATAGTTGCGCCAGCAGTGTAATTTGCTAACACATCATCAGAAACTGAAAATTCTTGGATACCAGCACCTGCAGCAGAGCCTGACTTAGCATAGTGCCCAGTCAATGCCTTGTTGATACGGCTAGCGCGACGTTCGCCGAATGCAACTTGAAGGCCTGTGTAGCCATCAGTAGCAATCGTCTTAATCTGTGTCACACGGTTAGGCACAACTTCCAATACTGTTACAGGGACGCTTGCGCCATCCTCAGTAAACAGGCGGGTCATACCTACCTTGCGACCAATAAGCCCTAAGCTCATGATCGATTCCTTATATTTAGTTAAAAAGCCGATTACAATTGACCGACTTCTCTGAAAGAGCGCGGATTATACCGAACTCTTGTTTACTTTACAACTTTATATCTACTTCTTAAAAATTACAGCTTGATCTCAACATCAACACCAGCCGGTAAATCTAACTTCATCAATGCATCAACTGTTTTGTCAGTTGGGTCAACAATATCCATTAAACGTTGGTGTGTACGGATTTCAAATTGATCGCGTGATGTTTTGTTCACGTGTGGTGAACGCAAGATATCAAAACGCTCAATACGGGTTGGCAAAGGTACTGGACCCTTAACAACTGCCCCAGTGCGCTTTGCTGTGTCAACAATCTCAGCTGCAGATTGATCAATTAAGCGGTAATCAAACGCTTTAAGACGAATACGAATTTTTTGGTTTTGCATAATTTTTCCAAAGAGCAATGCGGTGCTGCCGCGGTTATCTATCTAAAGAGCGCACCTGACTTTGCAGCACAAGGCCAGGTGAATTGCAAACCGAAAACTAAAAAACTAAATCAAACCTTAAGCCAAAATCTTTGCCACTACACCAGCGCCAACGGTACGGCCACCTTCGCGGATTGCGAAACGTAAACCTTCTTCCATGGCGATCGGGGCGATGAGCTTCACGGTAATCGTTACGTTATCGCCTGGCATCACCATCTCTTTATCTTTTGGCAACTCAATCGATCCGGTTACGTCGGTA
>RFOR01000059.1 GCA_009926525.1 Methylophilaceae bacterium | reverse complement strand
GTTGAAGCAAACCAAAGTAACCCACACGATTTGGGCCAATACGCACTTGCATATAGCCAATGACTTTACGTTCTGCGAGTGTTAAATAAGCAAC
Source organism: Methylophilaceae bacterium (assembly GCA_009926525.1). Taxonomy (GTDB): domain Bacteria; phylum Pseudomonadota; class Gammaproteobacteria; order Burkholderiales; family Methylophilaceae; genus Methylopumilus_A. The sequence goes on along the minus strand of RFOR01000059.1, from coordinate 4,460 downwards.
TGCACCCATCAATGGCAACACGATGGCAACAATCTTAAGTAATGTCCATACCGTTAAAGAAACCGCAGGCCAATAGGCTCCAAATGTGGTTGCATCCATCTCTAAAAAGGATTGAATGAATGCGCTCATACTTTTGTTACCTCAATCTCGCCCATCAACTCGCCTAGTGATGAAGTCAGATCATATCCAGTTGGAACACGCACAGTACCTTTAGCCAAACCAGCATCTAACATGACCTTCAATTTTGCTGAGCCAATACCTTGTTTAACCACGACTATGTCGCCCTGTTGCAAACCAAGCTCAGTCATTAATTTAGCGTTCATGCCAGCAACCGGCTCAGAAACTTGTTTCGTTTTATTGAGAGGGCTTGAGCGGCGAACTACTGAATCCATTCGATATTGTGGCACTTCACCCAAGCGTTGTAGCACGTTAGTTTTTTCTAGTACCTTCACATCAAACAAAATTCGAAGGTTATTGTTTAAGCGATTCCAAACGACTGTTGAGGGTTTTTCACCGCCAAACATTTCGGCTTTTACCTGCTCACTGCTTTCAAAATTAAAGCCTTCCAAGCCCAGAGTATTGGCAAATACACGCAGCACTTTCCAAGCTGGGCGTGCCTCACCAAGTGGCTTCACTGCCGCCGTAAAGCTTTGCACGCGACCTTCCATACTCATGCGTGTGCCAGAGGTCTCTGTAAATGGTGCAATGGGCAGTAAGACATCTGCGTTATCCAGCGCACTTGATTTGTAGGCTGTCAGTGCAATGACGCACTCTGCTTTTTCCATGGCCGCATTTGCTACAGCAGGATTCGCACAGTCAAACTCAGGCTCAACATTTAGAAGCACGTAAGTTTTTCTTGGCTGCTCCAACATGGTTCTAGCGTTTAATCCGCCTTGACCAGGAATGACACGCACCATGTCCAAACCAACGCGGTCTGATGATTCAAATAACACACCGAACGTTGCCCCGCAAAGCGAAGCAATGGCTTCAGCCAGGGTATAAATCTCAGCATAACGTGGATGGTATTGAGCAATATTACCCAAGAATAATGCACTCTTAGGATTGATTAAATCCAATTCTTTACCATGACCAGCTAAGCTCTCAGCAATCGCTTGGCTATTCTCACGCACCACCACACCTTCTAATAAATCACTAATCGATTTAGGCAAACAAAGTGATAGGCGTTGTAAGCCAGACATGGCTTTTAGAATTTGAGCTAATACGTTGACGATATCGTTCGGGGAACAAATCGCTTGGTGGCTTACTTTCATGAGCTGGTCGTCATCCATAGGATTGACCAGTGACAATTCAGCACCATTCGCGACTGCACGGCGAATGCGTTGTGTTAGTAGTGGATGTTCATTACGTAAATTACTACCCACCACCAAAATACGATCCATGGCTTGCACATCGGCAATGTTACATCCCATCCAAGGCGTGCCATGGAAACGGCCATCTAGACGGAAATCGCTCCGGCGTAAACGGTGATCAACGTTGCCACAATCAAGCGCTTTAGCGATCTTCTTAGTCAGAAAACCTTCTTCCATCGTTGAATTTGGTGAAACCAAGAAACCTAAACCTGCCGGATCTTCTTCTACAGTTTCTTTAATTTGACGCGCAGCAAACTCTAAAGCAGTTTTCCAATCGGTTTCGTGCCACTCGCCATGATGTTTGATCATTGGCTTAGTTAAGCGCTCTGGGCTATTTAAACCATCGTATGAGAAACGATCACGGTCTGATAGCCAAACTTCATTAATGCTTTCTTTTTCACGCGGCACAATGCGCATAACGCGGTCGTTCTTAACGTGCACTTCAACATGCGAGCCTAGACCATCATGCGCAGCAATCGTTGGACGACGCGTCAACTCCCAGCTTCTTGCTGAGTAGCGGAATGGCTTGCTGGTTAATGCGCCCACTGGGCACAAATCAATGATGTTGCCTGAAAGCTCAGAATCAACACTCTTATCCACATAAGCAGTAATTTCAGCATGTTCGCCGCGGCCAATCAGGCCAAGCTCTTGCATGCCGCCCACTTCTTTCAAGAAGCGAACACAGCGCGTACATTGAATACAACGCGTCATATCGGTGCTGACTAAAGGACCGATATTTTTGTTGAATACCACACGCTTTTCTTCGGTATAGCGAGAACCGCTTGTACCGTAAGCCACAGCGATGTCTTGTAAATCGCACTCACCGCCTTGGTCGCAAATTGGGCAATCAAGCGGATGGTTAATCAGAAGAAACTCCATCACACTTTTTTGTGCTTCAACCGCTGATTTAGAACGGGTAAAAATTTTCATGCCATCAGCTACAGGCGTTGCACAAGCTGGCAATGGTTTATTGAATTTCTCAACTTGCACCAAGCACATACGGCAATTAGCCGCGACAGACAATTTCTTGTGGTAGCAAAAACGAGGAATTGCCACACCTAGCTTATCTGCCGCATCAATAATGGTCGTGCCGTTTTCGACTTCGACTTGTTTGCCGTCTATTTCAATGTTCAACATATTATTTGCCTGTCACCATGGATTTGCCATGCTGAATGTAATATTCAAATTCTGGTCTAAAATGCTTAATAAAACTGAGGACTGGCGTGGCCGCAGCTTCACCTAGGGCACAAATTGTGCGGCCTGAGATGTTGTTACTGATGTCCGTCAGCAAGTCCAGATCTTCCATCTTGCCTTCACCATCCACAATGCGCTTAAGCACGCGATACACCCAGCCCGTTCCTTCACGACACGGCGTACATTGGCCGCATGACTCTTCGTAAAAGAAGTAAGACAAACGTTTGAGAGCGGTCACCATACAGGTGGTGTCATCCATCACAATCATTGAGCCAGCACCTAAGCTTGAACCTGCTTTAGATAAACCCTCATAATCCATGGTCGCGCCTAAAATGGCTGATGCTGGCATTACTGCTGTGGATGGCCCACCAGGGATGACGGCTTTAAGCGTGCGGCCATGCCAAATGCCGCCTGCCATTTCAAGCAAGTCGACAAATGGCATGCCCATTTTCACTTCGTAGTTGCCCGGCTTTTCAACATGGCCTGAGACTGAAAATAGCTTTGTACCACCTGAATTAGGCACCCCTAAATCTTGGAATGCCTGACCGCCATGTTGCAAAATCCAAGGGATAGAAGCGTAAGACTCCGTGTTGTTGACATTAGTCGGCTTACCAAACACACCGTAACTTGCTGGGAATGGTGGCTTAAAGCGCGGCTGACCTTTTTTGCCTTCGATCGATTCAATCAATGCCGTTTCTTCACCACAAATGTAAGCACCGTAACCATGGACTGCATACAAATCAAAACAGAAGTTTGTGCCAAATAAGTTTTCACCCAAGTAGCCGGCTTTGCGAGCCTCATCCAAAGCTTCTTCAAAGATCTCGTAGTCTTGCCAAATCTCACCGTGAATGTAGTTGTAACCAACACGCGCACCCAAGGTATAAGCCGCAATTGCCATACCTTCAATCAGCTGATGCGGGTTATAGCGAATAATATCGCGGTCTTTAAATGTACCTGGTTCACCCTCATCCGAATTACAAACGAGGTACTTTGTACCGTCGAAGTAACGTGGCATAAAGCTCCACTTGAGACCTGTTGGGAAGCCAGCACCGCCGCGACCGCGCAAGTTCGAGGTTTTGACTTCAGTGATAATGTCAGTCGCTTTTACTTTCTCAGTCACAATACGCTTGAGCTGGGCGTACCCGCCGAGCTTTTCGTAATTTTTGAGATTACCCGGATTAGCGTCTTGAGATTCGCTTAAGGTGCGCAATGTCACCAAAGTTTGTTTGCTTAAATCTGCAACAACTGGCGTTTTATGGAGTGACATTACTTTAACTCCCCAAGGATTTCATCGACTTTCGCGGGCGTGAGGAACTCGTGCATGTGTGTATTGTTAACATGCATCAGAGGTGCGCCGCCGCAGCAGCCCATACATTCACCTTCTTTTAAAGAGAACTGACCATCTTCAGTCACTTCGTTAAAGCCCACTTTTAATTTCTTTTGAAGATGATCGACAATTTCGTCGGAGCCGCGCAACATACAAGAGATGTTGGTACAGATGGTAATTTTGTATTTACCTACGGGCTGCAAATCGTACATATTATAAAAAGTCGCCACTTCCAAAGCAGCAATCGCAGGAATACCTAAGTACTCCGCCACATAAGCAATTGTTTCTTTAGAGAGCCAGCCCTGTTCCGCTTGCGCAATACGCAGCGCTGACATCACCGCAGCTTGGCGGTTTTCTTTCGGATACTTGCTTAATTCGTATTCGATTTTATCGAGAGACACTTGAGACAACATTATCGATCAATCTCCCCAAACACAATATCTTGCGTACCAATGATCGCGACCAAGTCAGCAATCATGTGGCCCTTTGTCATTTCATCTAAAGCCGCTAAATGCGGGAAGCCCGGCGCGCGAATTTTTAAGCGATAAGGCTTGTTCGCCCCATCAGAA
>RFOR01000058.1 GCA_009926525.1 Methylophilaceae bacterium | reverse complement strand
GCCGCCAAAATCAAGAACACCATAATGATAGCGAAGCCGAAGGCAAATAATGCAGCAGAGCCAGTACGCTTCTCTTGGTAGGCCTGGCCTGTCCAAGCAATTTTGTAGCCATCAGGTAAGTTTTCTTTAGCAATGCGTTCAACCGTTTTGATCGCATCGCCAGAGCTCACAGCTGGTGCGCCACTGCCAAAGACTTTGGCAGAGAGTAAGCCGTTATAACGCTCCAATTGCTCAGCACCAACGATATTGCTGACCTTGCTTAAGGCTGAAAGTGGAATCATATTCCCGTTAGGATTCGCAACGGTTGGCTGACTACGCACATAAACTTTACCCAAGTCCTCTGGGTTCATGCGGAACTCAGGCTCTGCCTGCAATTGCACACGATAAGTGCGGCCATTGCGGTTAAAGTCGTTCACATAGAAAGCGCCCATCGTGCTTTGCAAGGTCGCATAAATATCCGCTATACGGACACCCTGTGAAAGCGCCTTTGCCTCATCCACTTCAATTAAAAGCTGTGGAACTGTTGGACGGAAAAATGAATTTAAGCCTGTTAATGTTGGCTCAGCACGCATGGCATCAATAAAGCCGTTCATAACAGCTGCAAGTTTGATCGGATCGGTATCGCGTTGACTTTGCACATACACTTCAAAGCCCCCAGCAGAGCCTAAGCCACGAATTGCAGGTGGATTAACGGCTATCGCCAAGCCATCTGGCTGACTCATGCCAATGCCAAACAATTTTCCCACAATATCAGTTGCACTTGTTTCGCGCTCTTTCCAATCCTTGAGGCGCACAAACATGGTCGCAGAGTTAGTTTTATTTGCCCCTGTAAGCAACTCAAAACCATTCACCGCAAACTCATGCGCCACTGCTGGATCGTGCGCTATTGCAGATCTAATGTCTTCTGTTGTTTTTGAGGTGCGGCTTAATGTCGCGCCATCAGGCATGATAACGACAGTCACCACATAGCCTTGATCTTCAGCAGGTACAAAGCTACCTGGCACCTGTCTAAACAAAACAGCAACAATTGCAACAATCATGGCAAAAACCAAACCACCCACAACTTTATGCTTAAGTGTTTTGCTTACTGTGCGAGTGTAGAAATTAGTCATGCGACCAAAACCATGATTGAATTTTCTAAAGAAAGCATTTTCAGTATTAGATTTCTTCAAAATCATGGCGCAAAGGGCTGGTGTAAGAGTTAGTGCAACAACGCCTGAAATCACGACAGCAATCGCCACGGTTACCGCGAATTGTCTATACAGCTCACCTGCAATACCACCTTGGAATGCCACTGGCACGAATACTGCGCAAAGCACAAGCACAATCGCTACAACGGCCGCAGACACCTGACTGATCGACTTAATAGCAGCGGGCAAAGGCGCCATATTTTCTTCTGTCATCAAGCGCTCGGTGTTCTCGAGCACAACAATCGCATCATCGACTACGATACCAATGGCCAAAATCATGGCAAATAAGGTCAGTAAATTAATCGAGAAGCCAAACAGATAAAGTCCAGCAAAAGTGCCGATTAAAGAAATAGGCACTGCGATAATAGGAATAAGCGTGGCACGCCAACTTTGCAAGAACAAGAACACCACCAAGACCACCAATATCAAAGCTTCGGCAAAAGTATGGAACACCTCATTAATGGTCGCCTTGACAAAGTCACTCGTATCATAAGGAATGCTGTATTGCATACCCGCTGGGAATTCAGCCTTGAGTTCTTCCATCTTTATCTTGATATTTTTAGCGGTATCAAGCGCATTGGCACCTGTTTGTAAAAAGATGGGGATCGCAACACCTGGTGTGCCATCAAGTGTTGATGCAACATTATAGTTTTGAGCACCTAGCTCAATACGTGCAACGTCTTTTAGATATAGAACACCATTAGGTCCATCTGCCTTGATAATCACATTGCCAAACTGTTCGGGGTCAATCAAACGGCCTTTTGCCGTGACGGTGTAAACCAACTGCTGAGAAGATGGCGCTGGCTCTTGGCCTATCTTACCTGCCGCATATTGATTATTTTGCGCAGTAATCGCGCTTGATATGTCTGTTGTACTAACACCAAGTTGCGCCATTCGATCTGGACGAAGCCAAACGCGCATAGAATAATCTTGCCCACCGAAGATTGCCGCATCACCAACGCCTTTAACGCGCTTCATTTCATCCATAACATTAAGCGTGGCGTAATTACTAAGGAATAGACGGTTGTGTTCTTTATTTTGTGAAGTAAGCATTACTACTAGCAAAATATCGTTGGATTTCTTTTGAACGATTAAGCCGTTACGACGAACTTCATCAGGCAAACGAGGCGTTGCAATATTGACGCGGTTACTAACGTTAAATGTTGCTTGGTCAACGTTGGTGCCAATCTCAAAAGTTGCTGTAATGACAAGGGTACCGCTGGAGTCTGCGCTAGAGTTAAAATAAAGCAAGTTATCAACACCGCTTAACTGCTCCTCAATAGGCGCAGCAACAGTCTTAGATAAAGTATCAGCACTTGCGCCAGGGTAAACAGCAGTAATTGTCACCGTTGGCGGTGCGATTTGTGGATATTGTGCAATTGGCAGCTTAAATGCGGCAGCTAAACCAGAAAGCACAATAATAATAGATAGCACCGAGGCAAAAATTGGCCGCGTAATAAAAAATCGTGTGAAGTTTTTCATATTCGATTACTTAGCTTTTGCAGGATTAGCGGTAGGGATTACTGGAGGAGTGCCAAACGGATGAGGATTCACAGGCGCACCAGGACGTACTTTAATTAAGTTATCTGAAATCACTTGATCACCATCTTTTAGACCCTCAAGCACTACCCAATCATTACCGAGCCAACCACCCTCTTTAATTGGCCGAACAGCAGCAACAAACTTGCCTTCTTTGTCTTTATCCGCAACAAATACAAACCTCCCTTGATCGCCTGTTAATACAGAGGTTTGCGGAATAAGAAATACACCATTGCGAACACCCGTTGTAATGCGAGCCCTAACGAATTGTCCTGGCAATAATTGATGGTCATTATTCTCAAAGGTCGCTCTTAATTGTTGCGTGCCTAATTTAGGGTCGATTTGGCTAGCCGAAAAGTTAAGCTTACCTTTTTGCTTGTATTCACTGCCATCAGGCAATACTAGTGCAGCCTCTTTTACATTTTTCTCTGTTAAATGGCCACCTAGCAATTTAATTTCACTGTCAGACAAACTAAAGCGCACCCAAATTGGAGAGATTTGAGAAACCGTTGTTAACAAGCTTGAATTAGGCGCAACCAATGCCCCTTCGGAAAATTGGAAACGTCCAGAAACGCCCGTCAGTGGAGATGTGACATTGGTGTATGAGAGATTTAGCTCAGCTTCTCTCACGTTTGCTAATGCTTGCTGAAGATTCGCCTGTGAAGTTGCCTTATCGCTACTGGCATTGTCGTATTCGCGCTGACTAATTGATTGGGTCGCTAACAAGGAATGTAAACGTGCCTCCTCACGCACCGCTTGCTCAACCCTTGCTTGCTGTGCTGAATAAACCGCCTTAGCTTGTTGCAAAGCAATTTGGTATGGCGCTGGATCAATCAAAAACATGGTTTGACCCGCTTTAACAGAAGCACCTTCGTCATACATACGCTTTAATAAAATACCACCAACGCGCGGGCGAATTTCAACTTCTTTTGCTCCCTCTGTTTGCGCTACAGCTTCAGCCGTAATCGGTACACTCGTTGATTTTACTGAAATCACACTCACAGGCATCACCATGCCAGCCCCTTGCGGTGTAGCCTCTTCTTTTTTGCCACAAGCAACTAAGCCCAAGCTTGTTATTGCGCAAATCGTTAGAAAGTGCGAAAAACTTGGCTTGCCGCTGCGTTTTAAAAATAAGGTTGGCATTGCTAACTCCATGTCTTTTAAGTGGATATTTAAAATAATGCTTGTATACATACAATATTGAATGTATATTATATACAAACAAATTGACCTCTGCATGCTGTTTTGACAAATAAAAAACACCATGTTTAACAAAGAGTTAATTATGCAAACAAGGATACTAATTCGTGGTCAGACAAACTAAAGAAAATGCTGAAATCACCAGACAACGAATTATTGATGCTGCTCGCGAGGTCTTTTTATCTCGCGGAGTAAGCCGAACTAGCATCGAGCAAATTGCCACAAAGGCCGGATTAACACGCGGAGCTATCTACTGGCATTTCAGCAACAAGACAGATTTGTTTAGCGCCCTTCGAGAGCAAGTATTGCTTCCACTAATAGATCGAATGGACGACAACCTTCTTGTTGAAAACAATGATGATCCACTGGGTCAAATAGGCAAGTTTCTGAGCGGTACCATCGACGCGTTAAATGAGTCATCTGACACCCGCCAAACATTTGAAATTATGATGGTGAAATGCGAATACGTAGAAGAGCTAACGCAAGTGCTTGAACAAACATTACTCAACTGCGAACGTGTCAGCAAAAAAATCGAGCAGTTATATGAACGCGCTGAAACTAAAGGGCAACTGAAGGTTTCAGACTCACCCGCTATTCTTGCAATGGACACACACTTATTCTTTAGCGGATTAATACATCTGTGGGTCAAAGACTTGGATAACAAACACTATCGATG
>RFOR01000057.1 GCA_009926525.1 Methylophilaceae bacterium | reverse complement strand
ACGTTTGGGCGTAGCCTCTGTAGATGTTGGTTCACCCATGTGGGCGATGCACAGCATCCGCGAAAGTGCTGGCGTTTTAGATCACGCTTACATGATTAAAGTATTAACAAGTTACTACTCTGAAAAATAAGCCTTTAATAAAAAAGGAATGCCCGTGTTAGCCAATCTATTTAAGCAAATTTTCCGCACCAAAGCTGTTTCATCAAAAGATAGTGGCGAACTAAAACGATGCCTCAGCGCTTTTGACCTCACCTTACTTGGCGTTGGGGCGATTATAGGCACTGGCATTTTTGTACTCACTGGCATGGCGGCGGCCAATCAAGCCGGCCCTGCAGTAATCTTGTCTTTTATTGTCTCTGGCACGGCCTGCGCTTTTGCAGCACTTGCGTATGCTGAGCTTGCCGCATCAGTCGGTGGCTGTGGTAGCGCTTACGGCTACAGTTATGTGGCATTCGGAGAGATTGTTGCTTGGATTATCGGCTGGATTTTATTGCTTGAGTACAGTGTATCCGTTGCCGCAGTTGCTAATGGTTGGTCAGGCTATTTCAACAATGCGCTTCATGCGGTTGGCTTAGGTTTGCCAGAGGCGTTAACCAAATCACCAGCGCTCGGCGGCATTATCAATCTGCCTGCCAGTTTAATTATTCTTATTCTCATGGGCATGCTGATTAAAGGTGCAAAACAAAGCGCGCAACTCAATACCGCCATGGTGTTCGTCAAAATCCTTGCCCTCATCATCTTTATTAGCGTTGCAGTGTTTAACGTAAACCCTGAGAATTGGCACCCATTCATGCCATACGGCTGGTTCAATACTTTGCCTGATGGCAAAACAGTGGGGGTTCTTGCTGGCGCATCATTTGTATTTTTTGCTTATGTTGGATTTGATGCGGTTTCAACCGCTGTTGAAGAAGCTAAAGACCCGCAACGTGACGTGCCGATTGGCATCATTTCATCACTTGCTTTCTGCACCATTATTTACGTGATTGTGGCAGGCTTGCTAACGGGCGTTGTTCCATACACAACATTAGGTGTAGATGATCCCGTAGCTTTTGCCTTGGGATCGATTGGTTATAAGTGGGCTTCTGCATTAGTCTCAACAAGTGTGATTGCTGGCCTTTCCACTGTCATGCTCGTGCTCTATTACGGACTAACTCGGATTATTTTAGCCATGAGTCGAGATGGCTTAATTACGCCTTATTTATCTCATGTCAGCCCAAGTACGCAAACACCTGTGCGCGTTATCATCATCACTGGCTTGATAATGTCGATAGCTGCAGGACTCGTGCCACTTGACGCATTGGCAGAGTTAGTGAATATCGGTACTTTAGCGGCATTTGTATTAGTTTGCTTAGGGGTGATTGTACTGAGGAAAACTCAGCCCGATTTACCACGCCCATTTAAGAATCCATTTACGCCGCTTTTACCAGCATTAGGCATGCTTTCATGCGGAGCATTGATGGCATTCTTGCCACAACAAACTTGGACGCGATTCTTGCTTTGGTTGGGCTTAGGCCTTGTGATTTACTTTGTTTACTCAATCAGACATAGCAAACTCAGTAAGTCTTAACTCGAAAATTCAAGCAACAAAAAAGCCAGTCTTTTGAACTGGCTTTTTTTATTCGGACTAATCTAATGTTGTTAGATTATAGTGACAAGATCCAATGAACGATGGTTTTCACGTCTTCTTCTTTAACTTGTGGGTGAGCTGGCATTGGGATTGGACCCCAAACACCGCTACCACCAGCTTTAACTTTAGCAACTAACTTAGCTTCCATGTCTTTGCCTTTGTATTTAGCAGCAACGTCTTTGTATGCTGGACCAACTACTTTTGCTTCAACAGAGTGGCAAGCTAAACAGCCGCTTTTTTGAGCCAATGCTTTTGCAGCATCATCTGCACTAGCTTGACCAGCTAGCATCAATGAACCTGCAGCAGCAACTGATAATAATAATGCTTTCATGCTATCTCCTAATTTCAATTAACTGTGAAAACCCTATAACTACTGCCACTTATAATCATACTCAATATTGACGGAGTTTTGAAAAGAATTTACACATTTCTTAACAACTTATCATCACGGTTGATGGCAGGTAATTATCTAACGTCATAATATCTTATAACGTTGACACCAAAGTTCAGGCTAACATTATTTATTATCGTTCAACGCTTCTAGACTGTATTCGGTCACCATAGTGTGCGTTTCATTTGGATAAATGGTCACGCTATTTTCCATCGCATTGGCAGATTCCACACAGATCATCTTACGCCATTCATTTTTTCCACCCATATCGACCATTTGCTCGGCCTTCTCGCCCCATGGTGTCCAAATAATAGTGGTGTGACTGCAAGATTTTGTGACGCGAATTTTACGTGAGTAGACGACATCATGCACTACGATGTCACGACGGCTATTAATATATACACGATCAAACTCGCTATTAAACTTAACTGGGCCATGTTGAATATTACGTTGATAGCCTGCCACTTTGTCTGAGAACACTAAGTTTTCTAGACCTGTTACTTGGATATTCTCAACATCGCTTACATTAAAGTAAGTATGGAATGCCTCACCTATCATAAAGGGATGGCTTGCCAAATTAGTCGTCATCATTTCCAAGCGCAAAGTCTCGCCAATATTAATTGCCATCACAAAGCGATAGTCGTAAGACAATTGCTTTCTAGTCACATCCGTATGGGTCATTTCAAGCAATAAGCGCGTTGCGCCATTTGCTAGCGTGGATGTTTGTAAAACCTTCCAAGGAATAACGCGCGCAAAACCATGTGGACAATAACTGCTATCCGTTGGATGAGCGCCAAACCATGGCCAGCAAATCGGAATGCCCCCACGAATTGAGCGGCCTTCGGTGTAGCGCGCGTTGCTTGAGAGCCACAAAACAGGTTGCGCCGCAGCTTTAGGTTGCCAATGCATCACGTGACCACCTTGCATCGCAATCGTAGCGGTTGCATGGTTATTTTCTATCGATAAAAACTGTAATCCGTTCTCGTCCTCGTACTGAACAATACCAACACCTACCCCGATTTTATTTTTAGCTAATGCTGTATGAATCATGACTACCCTTATTTCTTCTCGATTTGCGATACATCACGCACCGCCCCTTTAGCCGCAGAGGTGCTCATTGCAGCATAAGCACGTAGTGCAGGTGAAACAGCACGCTCACGGCTTACTGGCTTCCAAGCTTTAGCGCCTTTTGCATCCATCGCCGCAAGGCGTTTTGCTAGCGTTGCATCATCGACTTTAAGATTAATCGTGCGGTTTGGAATGTCGATTTCAATGGTATCGCCCTCTTCCACCAATCCGATTGCACCGCCTTCAGCAGCTTCTGGCGAGGCATGACCAATACTCAAGCCTGATGTACCGCCAGAGAAACGACCATCCGTCAGCAAGGCGCATTCTTTACCTAGGCCTTTCGATTTCAGGTAAGAAGTTGGGTATAACATTTCCTGCATACCAGGCCCCCCACGTGGGCCTTCGTAACGAATGACTACTACATCGCCAGCAACGATTTCATCATTCAAAATTGCTGCGACAGAATCATCTTGTGATTCAAAAATACGCGCACGGCCTGTAAATTTCAAAATACTGTCATCAACGCCCGCGGTTTTAACAATACATCCATCTAAAGCAATATTGCCGTACAACACTGCCAAACCACCGTCTTGTGAATAGGCATGGGCTTTGTCACGAATACACCCTTCAGTTCTATCAATATCCAAATCAGGCCAAAGCATAGACTGGCTAAATGCAATGGTCGTTGCAATACCACCTGGTGCCGCCAAGAACAACTTTTTAGCTTCTTCATTGCCAGTCTTCATCACATCCCACTGATCTAATGCATCACCCATCGTTGGGGCATGTACCACTGGCGTATCACGATGAATCACACCTGCACGGTCAAGCTCACCCAAAATACCCATCACGCCACCAGCTCGGTGGACATCTTCCATATGGTACTTAGCAGTTGCTGGCGCCACTTTACAAACACAAGGCACACCGCGAGAAATACGGTCAATGTCTTTCATGGTGAAATCAACGCCAGCTTCGTGAGCTGCTGCCAATAGATGCAACACCGTATTCGTTGAGCCGCCCATTGCAACGTCCAAGCTCATTGCGTTTTCAAATGCTTTAAAGTTGGCAATTGAGCGAGGCAAGACACTTTCATCATCCTGCTCGTAATAGCGCTTAGCAATGTCCACAATTAAACGGCCAGCGTTTAAGAACAGTTGTTTACGCGCTGCATGTGTGGCAAGAGTAGAGCCGTTACCAGGCAAGCTTAAACCAAGCGCTTCAGTTAAACAGTTCATAGAGTTAGCCGTAAACATCCCTGAGCAAGAACCACACGTTGGGCAAGCCGAGCGCTCAATCGCTTCAGATTCAGCATCAGAAACATTGCTATCCGCTGCCGCCACCATAGCATCCACCAAGTCTAGTTTATGGGTATTGCCTTGCCAGTTAACTTTGCCAGCTTCCATTGGGCCGCCAGAAACAAACACCACTGGGATATTCAAGCGCAAAGCGGCCATTAACATGCCAGGGGTAATCTTGTCACAGTTAGAAATACAGACCAGCGCATCGGCACAATGGGCATTCACCATGTACTCCA
>RFOR01000056.1 GCA_009926525.1 Methylophilaceae bacterium | reverse complement strand
TTGTTCTTTATTTGGGTGATGCCGAAAAAAGCGAAGCTCTAAAGTAAAAAAAGCCAGTTCAATGAACTGGCTTTTTTAATGCTGATACTCGATTAAACGCGTTTATCTTTTTCAATTAAGGCGTAAGCTGAGTGATTGTGAATTGATTCAAAGTTCTCAGACTCAACGACGAACTTATCAATACGTTTCTCGTCATTCAACACAGCGGCAACATCACGCACCATGTCTTCTACAAATTTAGGATTGTCGTAAGCGCGTTCAGTGACAAATTTCTCGTCAGGGCGTTTGAGTAAGCCATAAAGCTCGCAAGAAGCTTGCTCTTCGACCATGCGAATGATGTCCTCAACCCAAATAAAATCGTTAATCAGCGCAGTGACGGTCACGTGTGAGCGTTGGTTGTGTGCGCCGTAGTCTGAAATCTTTTTAGAGCATGGGCAAAGGCTGGTCACTGGCACCAATACTTTCACGGTGATGTCGAATTTACCTTGTTTAATTTCACCGATAAATGTCACCTCGTAATCGAGCAAACTTTGCACGCCAGATACAGGTGCCGCCTTGTTCACAAAGTAAGGGAATGTCATTTGTACGTAGCCTGATTCTGCTTCTAAACGCTTCACCATTTCCTGCAAGATCGATTCAAACGATTCCACTGAAATTTCACGTTCGTTCATGTTGAGAATCTCAACAAAGCGAGACATGTGCGTGCCCTTGAAGTTGTGGGGTAAATGCACGTACATATCAAACATGGCAACAGTGTGTTGAACACCGCCAGTTTTGTCTTTCACTTTCACGGGGTGGCGGATAGATTTAATGCCTACCTTATCAATTGCTAAAAGACGAACGTCTGGCGTGTTTTGTACATCTTCGATAGGTAAGTTCTGATCTTGGCTCATTTGTTTCCTGAATTTATCAATATCTAACACTAATACTTGAGTATATCACTCGGTTAATTTTTTCTCAATTGATGTCACGATGCCCTTAGCATCAAGCCCGCATTCTGCAAGCATTTTTTCGTGGACGCCGTGTTCAATAAATGTATCTGGCAAGCCTAAACATAGCATTGGTGTCGCAATGTTTAATGCCTGCATGGCCTCCATCACTGCGGCGCCTGCGCCACCCATAATGGCATTCTCTTCTATGGTCACAATAAGTTCGTGGCTGTTAGCTAATAACTGGACAAGGGCAATGTCCAATGGCTTCACAAAGCGCATATTGGCGACTGTAGCATTGAGCTTTTCTGCAGCTTCAAGCGCGGGTGCGAGCATGCTACCAAACGCCAAAATCGCAGTTTTCTTGCCCTGGCGACGGAGTTCACCTTTGCCAATTGGCAATGAGCTAAGCTCACTTTCAATGCTTGCGCCTGGGCCGCCTCCGCGAGGATAGCGCACAGCACATGGGCCATCGAAATAGAATGCGGTTGTCAGCATTTGGCGACACTCATTTTCGTCAGATGGCGCCATTACCACCATATTTGGGATACAACGTAAAAAGCTTAAGTCAAAACTACCTGCATGCGTTGGGCCATCAGCACCTACTAAACCCGCGCGATCAATTGCAAAAACCACAGGTAAGTTTTGTAGGGCAATATCGTGGATTAGCTGATCATAAGCGCGTTGTAAAAATGTCGAGTAAATCGCAACAACGGGTTTTATGCCGTCACAAGCCATGCCCGCGGCAAAAGTCAGTGCGTGTTGTTCGGCAATACCCACATCGTAAAAACGTGTTGGGTAAGCTGCCGCAAACTCATTCATACCTGAGCCATCGCACATCGCTGGGGTGATGCCGATTAAGCGTTCATCCTTATTTGCCATATCCACAAGCCAATCGCTAAACACTTGAGTGTAAGTTTTTTTGCTTGAAGTGCTAATCGCACAGCCATCTTCAGGGTTGAATTTGCCCACACCATGAAACTTGCCCGGTTCGTTTTCAGCAGGAGGATAGCCGCGACCCTTTTCGGTCACAATATGTAAAAATTGCGGACCTTGTAGATGTTTGATATTGCTAAGCGTGCTGACTAAAGTGTCGAGATTATGACCGTCAATTGGCCCAATGTAATTAAAGCCAAACTCTTCAAATAGCGTGCTTGGCGTGACCATGCCTTTAACATGCTCTTCTGCGCGTTTCGCAAACTCTAAAACTGGGGGCATTACACCGAGAACGCGCTCGCCAGACTTGCGGACTTTTGTATAAAAGCTGCCAGAAAGGAGCTTGGCTAAGTAGTTTTGCAACGCGCCAACATTCGGTGAAATCGACATGTCGTTGTCATTCAAAATTACGAGTAAATTTGCGTCCATTGCACCGGCATTGTTCAGTGCTTCAAAAGCCATACCTGCCGTCATCGCGCCATCACCAATGATTGCAACTGCGCGACGGTCTGAACCTGTTTGTTGAGCAGCAATCGCCATCCCAAGTGCTGCAGAAATAGAGGTGCTAGAGTGACCTGTGCCAAAGGTATCGAATACGCTTTCGTTGCGACGAGGGAAGCCAGCAATCCCGCCAGGTTTGCGTAATTCACTCATTGCTTCACGGCGACCGGTGAGAATTTTGTGTGGATAGGTTTGGTGACCAACATCCCACACTAGCCTATCTTCTGGCGTATTAAAAACATAGTGCAAAGCAATGGTCAGCTCTACAACGCCTAAGTTTGACGATAGATGGCCGCCAGTTTGAGAAACGCTTTCTACCAGAAAATCACGTAACTCTTTAGCAAGCTCAGGTAACTGTTTGCGTGATAAATGGCGCAATTGTTCGGGCATGTGGACGTTGTCGAGTAAGGGATATTCAGCCGCCATTAAAAGCCTCGTTGGGTGATGAAATGTGCGAGCTGAATAAGCCTTGTTGCATCAGCGCCATAAGTTTTCAATGGTTCAACCGCGCTTTCATAAAGTTCTTGTGCTAGTTCTTTTGCACGCACTAACCCAAGTATCGTTACGTAAGTTGGCTTGTTACTATCTGCATCTTTTCCTGCAGTTTTACCTAGCGTTGCGGTATCTGCTTCTTTATCTAAAATATCATCCACCACTTGGAACGCCAAGCCAATTGCTTGCGCGTAATGGTCGATTGCAGAGATACGTTTTTCATCTAAATTGCTTGCGCTGTAAGCCCCAAGCAAAGCAGCCGCACGCATCAATGCGCCTGTTTTATGAATATGCATAAACTCAAGTTCAGTTTGTGATAGCGACTCGCCCACGCTGCTTAAATCAATCGCTTGTCCGCCAGCCATCCCTCGTGAGCCACTGGCAACAGCCAATAGATGAAGCATGTTGATTTGATGCTCAGCATCATCATGTAAATTAGGCGTGGAGAGCACTTGAAAAGCCAAGCTCTGCAAAGCATCGCCCACAAGCAGCGCAGTCGCATCATCAAATTGTTTGTGGCAAGAAGCTTTGCCACGGCGTAAATCATCATCGTCCATGCACGGCATATCATCATGCACCAATGAATAAGCGTGAATCATCTCAACGGCAATTGCGGCTAGGTCAATTTTATTGGCATCCGCCCCACAAAACTCGCCAGCAGCATGCGCCAATAAAGCACGCACACGCTTTCCTCCACCAAGCGTTGCATAGCGCATGGCTTCGTGCAGTTTAGTTGGCGCAATGTTCGTAACTGGCAGGGCTTTATCTAGCGCTTGTTCAGTACGTTGCTGTATTGCTGATACCCAGCTTTGAAAGTCGTTGCTTGAATCCATCTTAATCGTGGTCTTGGTATGCCTGTAATTCTTGAGTCTTGCCGTTGTCGCTCAAAATACGCACTTGCTGTTCAACTTCGGCCAAGGTTTTTTGGCAATGTTGCAACAAAGCTGTGCCGCGTTTAAATGCGGCGAGAGTATCTTGTAAAGGCAATTGTTTCGATTCCATTTGGCTGATGATAGTTTCAAGCTCGCTCACTGCGGCTTCAAAGGCCACATCAATTAAAATAGGCTCAAGCAATTCGGAGGTGGATTCTGTGAGATGTTTAATCATGCGTCATTTTAACCTATTCGGCCTTAAAAACCTTGCTTAGAAAAAGTGAAATATCATCAATCTCTTCGGCGCAAACAGAATGTGCCATTGGGTATTCGTGCCACTTTACATTGTAATGGAGGCTTTCTAGCAAATGGCGTGAAACCAAACAAGTGTCAAGCGTAATCACACTATCAAAACTGCCGTGCGCCATAAAAATCGGTACATCCTTATTCGCTAGGGTTGCATCCTCAGCCAGTTTTTCTTTGAGGCAAACGTAAGCCGAAAGCGCCAATACGCCCGCTAATTTTTTTGGATGACGAAGCGCAGTAAACAAAGCCATTGCACCGCCTTGAGAAAACCCAGCCAATACGATGTTGTCCTCGCAAATACCTTGCGCCACTTCATTGGAGATTAAAGCTTCTATGCTCTTCTGCATTTCCCGCATACCTGCTTCATCTTGCTGGTGTTGCATACTTAAGCCAAATAAATCAAACCAGGCGCGCATCTCATAGCCGTTGTTCATGGTGATCGGTTTGTGCGGCGCATGCGGAAAGATAAACCGGGTATTTGGAATGTTGAGCTTAGGCACGATTGGCGAAAAATCATATCCATCAGCGCCCAAGCCATGCAGCCAAATCACGCTATGTTTAATCGGCAGCGTGGTATTAATGATGATGGTTTCAAGGTTTTGAATAGGCGTGGACATAGAGATGGTACAAATAAAAGATGAATGTCTATTTTTACATTTATAAGCACAATGCGCACGTAAAAAGCCCCGATTAATCGGGGC
>RFOR01000055.1 GCA_009926525.1 Methylophilaceae bacterium | reverse complement strand
CCGACGACGACCATCACCGCCACGAGGACCACCAGCGCGTAATCGATGAGCGTCACCGGCCAGCCACTCGCCGCGGCAAACAGCGGATCGAAGGCCACGAGGGTCGATTCCTTGAGGAACAGCGCCACGAGGGCGACCGTGAGGAGCGACAGGGCACCGAGGATCATGGCGTCGGCGGCCGTCAGCCCGGCGGTGTGGCCGAGGAGGAATTGCTCGAGCCCGGCGCTGCCGGGGATGCCGCGGGCGGAGATCCCCGAGAGGAGCGTGATCCCGGCGCCGAACGACACGCCGAGAACGATCGCGGTGGCGGCATCGTCGCGCGTCCGCGTCCAGCGACCGATGAGCACCAGCGCCAGAAGCGCCATGACATGAAGCACAAGCTGGAACACCTACGCTTGCGATACCGCCACGGTAAATTTTCTCACCAAGCGAACCAGCCGCATTTGTTTTAGCGCTACCTACTTTAGCTTTTTGGGCGCCAAAATAAGCAGCCACGTTAGCCATATCTTCTGGTGAAAGGGCTGCTGCCATGCCTGACATAATGGCATTTTTGCGTTCGCCAGATTTAAAGTTTGCTAATTGCTTAGCAATGTATTCAGGATGCTGCTGAGCGAGTTTAGGGTTGGTAGTAATCACACTATTACCGTCAGCACCATGACAGGCCGCACAGACGCCAGTCACAATTTTTTCACCTGCAACGGCATTGCCTGCAGCTTGAGCCGCTGAAGCCAAGCCAACAGACATCAGGATAATTGCTAGTACGTTACCGATTTTCATGCTTATTTTCCCTTAAACCTTGTGACTGATACATTTACAATAATTAAAACATTTTATCGAAAATCGCCTAATCGTGGTAGCATTTTCGGCCTTGAAAGGGTTATCTTATGCCGTTGTTCCAAAATGCTACGTTTTACATTTCAGCTCATCATCTCAGCGACCTACCACCACCAACTGGGGTGGAAGTTGCATTTGCTGGACGTTCTAATGCTGGCAAATCAAGCGCACTCAATACATTAGCTAACCACAATCGACTTGCTTATGTAAGTAAACAACCTGGCCGTACGCAACTGATTAACTTTTTTAGTTTAGGCAATGACCGATTTCTAGTCGACTTGCCAGGCTACGGCTATGCAAAAGTACCCGCATCTATGCGAGCGCATTGGCAAATGACCCTATCTAAATACCTCAGCCATCGCAGTACGTTGTATGGCTTAGTGTTAGTGATGGATTGCCGTCATCCACTCACTCCACTAGACCGCCAAATGTTGGACTGGTTCGCACCAAGTAGCAGACCCATTCATGTATTGCTCACAAAATCAGACAAGTTATCGCGCAATGCCGCCAACCAAACCTTGCAAGCAGTTAAAAAAGAACTGCAAAGCACATGGGGCAATTGCACGATACAGCTATTCTCAAGCTTGAAGAAGCAAGGTGTAGAGGAAGCAGAGACTGTCATTGGTGCTTGGCTTAAGGGCGATCCTCTAATTTCGGATGAAAATCAAATCCCAGACACCGTGGCCTAATTTAATACCGCGGTTTTCAAATTTAGTCAGCGGACGATAAGCTGGTTTTGGCGCGTAATCATTTGCAGAGTTAGTCAGTAATGGCTCGACCTTCAAAATATCCAACACCCATTCCGCATATTCTTGCCAATCAGTCGCCACGTGCAAGTAGCCACCTGATTTCAGTTTTGAACATAATAGCTTCACAAACCCAGCTTGAATTAAGCGACGCTTATGATGCCGTTTTTTATGCCAAGGGTCTGGGAAGAAAATATGGACGCCATCCAAGCTTGCGTCAGAAATCATATGATTAAGCACATCGACAACATCGTGCTGAATGATACGCACATTACTCAGTGACTTTTCACCAATTAATTTCAACAAACCACCTACACCAGGCGTATGCACTTCCACGCCCAAGAAATCTATTTCCGGCATAGAATGAGCAATCGTCGCTGTCGTCTCACCCATGCCAAAACCAATCTCTAAAATCTTAAGGCTTTCTTGACGACCAAAAGTCTTAGGCAAGTTTAAGGGTTCAGGGCTGTAATCAATACCAAACGAAGGCCAATGGTCAGCAAGCGCCTTTTCTTGGCCCTTTGTTAATCGACCTTGGCGCAAAACGAAACTCCGGATTCGACGTTGCGTTAAGTCTTCTTCAACTTCAATGTGTGGGGTGTCTTTAATCATGGCGGGCATTATACTTGATGCTACAAAGTATGCGTTTTATCACCGCTTGAAAAACCAATATAAGGAATGTCTAAATTTTTTTCAAAGGCGATTACTTTAAATAAGTCGCCCATTTCTGCCGGAGACAATAACTTCTGAGCCGAAGCAACTAATGGTAAATAGTTGGCTGAATCTTCAGCAGGAATAGATGCCAACAATTCAGTTATACCTGCATTAATTAGAAACTGGGCCTGCGTTACAAAACCAATTAATTCAAGGTCATTTGCCACACCCGCTTCAGCGACCCTAGTAAAATCAACGTGCGCGGTAATGTCTTGCAAACCTAAATAAACCAACGGATCGCTATGAGCACGATGGCGATAATGACACATCAGCGTGCCTTGATTGCGCTGCGGGTGATAATATTCATCTCGAGAAAACCCATAATCAATCATCAGCAGCATACCGCTTTGCAAACTATTAGCGAGGCTAGCAACTAAGCCTGTTGCGGCTATGCAAACTTCTGTTGTGTAGCCCTCCATTAATTTAAGTTTAGCGACAAAATCTTTTAATGCGGACGAAGAAGCTGGCTTCTCTTGCCATACCAAACCCGCATCATCTGAAACCACACCCATTTCAACAAGACCAACTGCTGTGGTTTTAACAATATTTACTGGCAAAGCATCAAGGACTTCATTCGCAAAGATCAATCCGTCAAAACACTCAGGCAATGTATCCAGCCAAACAACACGATCCATTAGCTCATTTGGCAAAGCCGCCTTCAAGGCAGATTGCTGGACTTCACGTAAATGAGCACTCACCTCTAAAATCATGTACCGTGTTGGCAACTGCTCGAGCTTGGCCAATTCAAGAAGTAAATCTATAGCAAAGCGGCCCGTGCCTGCACCCAATTCCAAAATGCCTGCCTGCTTATTTTGTGCTTTAAGTGCACTCAATACTTGCTGAACTTGTCTTGCTATCGTTTTTGAAAAAAGCGGGGAGATTTCTGAGGCGGTCACAAAATCACCATCAAACCCGAACTTTTTAGCACCACCGCTGTAATAACCTAAGCCTGGTGTGTATAGAGCAGCATCCATTAATTTGGCGAAATTAATCCACCCGCCTTCTTTTGCGATAAGCGCTTGAATGGAATAAAGCAATGCATTGCTATGTGCGACTGCTTCAAAATCTGGTTGCGGAAATGAAGTGTTCATGAAGACTAGATTATAATTGCTACAGACTAAAAGTCAGGAAAAAACGTGGAAGCAAGTTTACAAAACAAAATTGTTTTAATTACTGGTGGCGCAAAGCGTGTTGGGGCGTCTATTTGCCGTTTACTTCATGCAAACGGCACAAACTTGATGATTCACTACAGAAGCTCCGTCAATGAAGCGCGCGCCTTACAAGCCGAGCTGAATTTACAACGACCTAATTCTGTTGCCATTATTCAAGCCGACCTGCTCAATTTATCAGTATTACCAAGCTTGGTTCAAGAAACGATTAAACATTTCGGAAAAATAGATGTGCTAATTAACAACGCATCAAGCTATTACCCAACCGAAATTGGCGACATTCAAGAGGAGCAATGGCAAGACCTCATGGGCTCTAATTTAAAAGCGCCACTATTCCTATCTCAAGCCGCTGCAGTGGAATTAAGAAAACAACAAGGATGCATTATCAACATTACTGATATGCACGTAGAGCGGCCGAAGAAAGGCTACGTTGTCTATAGCGTCGCCAAGGCGGGGCTGGTTACTTTAACCAAATCGCTTGCCCATGAGCTATCACCTGAAGTTCGCGTAAATGCAGTTGCCCCCGGCCCAGTGATGTGGCCTGAAGACAATCCACAGTTTGACGAGCTGTATCGCCAACGTGTGATTTCGCAGACCTTATTAAAACGTATCGGCGAGCCTAAGGATATCGCAAAAGCGGTAAAATTCTTGATTCAAGACGCACCATTCATCACAGGGCAAATCATTGCCGTTGATGGTGGACGCTCTCTTAACCTATAAAACACTAGCAACAGATGATTAAACACTTACCAGACAACGCCTCCAACACCTTTATTCGCCTGCGCAACAGCCTCATCAGCGCAACTGGCAAAGCCATTGGTGATTACAACATGATTGAAGCTGGTGATACCGTGTTGGTATGCATGAGTGGAGGCAAAGACTCTCACGCGATGCTGATGCTATTGCTTGCCTTGCAAGAGCGCGCCCCCATTGATTTCAAACTGATTGCGATGAACCTAGATCAAAAGCAACCAGGCTTTCCAGCTGATATCTTGCCTGCATATCTAGAAAAGCTAGGCGTTGAATATCGGATTGTTGAAGCAGACACTTACTCTATTGTGAAAGAAAAAATTCCCGAAGGAAAAACGACTTGCTCTCTTTGTTCGCGTTTACGTCGTGGGGTGATTTACCGCACTGCAAAAGAATTGGGCGCCAACAAAATCGCGCTAGGTCATCATCGCGATGACATTGTTGAAACCTTATTTCTAAATTTATTCTTTGGCGCAAAAATGAAAGCAATGCCCCCAAAGCTTGCCACCAATGACAGACAAAATATTGTAATCCGCCCTCTCGCTTATTGCGCTGAAAAAGACATAGCCGCTTATGCGCGCCAAATGGGCTTTCCCATTATTCCTTGCGACTTATGTGGCTCTCAAGAAAATCTCCAGCGTCAAAAAGTAAAAGAAATGCTTCACGCTTGGGAGTT
>RFOR01000054.1 GCA_009926525.1 Methylophilaceae bacterium | reverse complement strand
TTTTTGAAAGCCTACTAATGGCGTTTAAAGACGTTCTCAGCCAGTTGCTTGAGCGTCAAGATTTGACGCAAAGTGCCATGTTGGACGTAATGCGCCAAGTGATGGGCGGTGAGCTCACGCATGCACAAATCTCTGCGCTCCTCATTGCACTTCGTGCCAAAGGTGAAACGGTCGATGAAATTGCCGCCGCCGCGATGGTGATGCGTGAGCTTTCAACCAAAGTGGATATTCAAGAAACTAGTCATTTGATAGACACCTGCGGCACGGGTGGTGACGGTATTCAAACATTTAATGTTTCGACGGTATGTGCTTTTGTCGCGGCAGCGGCTGGTGCGAAAGTGGCAAAACATGGTGGCCGTTCCGTTTCATCGACTTGCGGGAGTGCGGATGTATTAGAAGCGCTAGGTGTTAATGTTAACCAAACGCCAGCGCAAGTGGCTGAGTGTGTGAATGAAATCGGTGTCGGTTTTATGTTTGCACCTAACCATCATAGCGCCATGAAATATGCCGCACCAGTGCGCCGTGAGCTTGGTGTACGTACCTTATTTAATTTGCTTGGTCCAATGACCAACCCTGCAACAGCACGTCGCCAAGTGATGGGTGTGTTTGATAAAGCGCTGACTGTGAAGCTGGCAAAAGTGCTTCAGCAATTAGGTAGCGAGCATGTATTAGTTGTCCATGGCGCTGATGGCATGGATGAGATTTCATTCACGGGCGATACCTTTGTCGCAGAGCTGAAAAATGGCCAAGTGACCGAGTATGTTCTTAATCCAAGCCAATTGGGCTTAGGAGTGCATAGCTTAAAAGACATTCAAATCCAAAATGCAGAAGAATCTAAAGCCATGATTTTGGATGTGCTTAAAGGCAAAAAAGGTTCTCCGAGAGATATTGTGCTGATGAATGCAGGTGCGGCAATTTATGTTGCTGGCATAGCATCTAGCTTGCATGCAGGCATCGAAAAAGCCGCTGAAGTCATCGATAACGGTGCCGCCTTAGAGAAGTTAAATCAGTTAATCGCATGCTCTAATCGAACTTAAACCAATCGAGCCTAAAAAGGTTGTTATGTCAGATATTTTAAATAAAATTTTAGCGACTAAACGTGAAGAAGTCGCTACAGCTAAGGCGATTAAGTCGCTAGATGAGTTGCGCGTCGAGGCATATAACGAAGCTGACCCAAGAGATTTTGTGGGTAATATTTTCAATAAAGTCGATGCAGACTTGCCAGCAGTGATTGCTGAAATTAAAAAAGCGAGTCCTTCTAAAGGCGTGATTCGTGAAAATTTCAATCCAGCAGAAATCGCTAAATCTTATGAAAAAGGTGGCGCAGCATGTTTATCCGTATTAACGGATAAACAGTATTTTCAAGGTTCACCTGAATACTTAAAACAAGCCCGTGCCGCTTGTAAATTGCCTGTGCTACGTAAAGATTTCATGATTGATCCATACCAAGTATATGAGGCGCGTGCGATGGGCGCGGATTGTATTTTGCTGATTGTTGCCGCGCTTGAATTGGCACAAATGCGTGAGTTAGAAGAGTTGTCTCATGATTTGGGAATGGCTGTATTGGTAGAAGTTCATGATGCTGACGAGTTGCAATTGGCTTTGCAATTAGAGACCCCGCTTATCGGAATTAATAACCGTAATTTACGTACCTTCGATGTGACTTTGGATACTACGTTGGAATTATTGAAACAACTTCCTGAAGACCGTTTTGTGGTCACAGAGTCTGGAATTTTCACGCCTGAAGATGTGGCTTTGATGCGCAGCAATCATGTGCATGCGTTCTTGGTGGGTGAAGCGTTTATGCGTCAGCCAGATCCAGGTGTAGAGCTTGCGCGTGTTTTTGCATCGACAGTTTCAGGCTGTGCAGCTTAATTAGGGCTGTTAATATTATTCGGTTAGAGGATAAATCATGGCAAAAGATCATCAACAGTTTTTAGGGATTCGTCCACGCCGGATGCGTAAGGATGAATTTTCACGTCGTTTGATGCGTGAAAAAACACGCTGACAACCAATGATCTGATTTACCCAGTCTTTGTGCTTGAAGGCGAAAATCGCACGGAAGAAGTCGCGTCTATGCCTGGTGTGAAACGTCAAAGCATTGATGTGCTTCTTAAAACTGTTGCTGAGTGCGTTGCACTTGGTATCCCAGCGATTGCTTTATTCCCCGTTGTGTCGCAAGAATTCAAAAGTTTAGATGCTAAAGAAGCATTTAATCCAAATGGTTTGGTGCCGCGGACTATTAAAGCATTAAAAGCTTCGTTTCCTGACTTGGGTGTAATTACCGATGTAGCGTTAGACCCTTACACCACTCACGGCCAAGATGGATTGATCGATGGCACTGGCTATGTGCTTAACGATGAAACGGTTGATGTGCTCGTCAAACAAGCCCTTTGCCATGCTTCGGCTGGTGCGGATGTGGTTGCCCCATCTGACATGATGGATGGTCGTATTGGCGCCATTCGGGATGCGCTCGAAGCGCACGGTTTTATCTATACACGCATTTTGGCTTACTCAGCTAAATACGCGTCAGCTTTTTACGGTCCTTTCCGTGATGCAGTTGGTTCATCAGCGAATTTAGGTAAAGGCAATAAATACAATTATCAAATGGACCCAGCGAATTCAGACGAAGCAATTAAAGAAGTGGCTTTGGATATTGAAGAAGGTGCGGACATGGTGATGGTCAAGCCTGGTATGCCGTATTTGGATATCGTTCGCCGTGTGAAAGATGAATTTGGTGTGCCAACTTATGCTTATCATGTGAGCGGCGAATATGCCATGCTTAAAGCGGCTGCGCAAAACGGTTGGTTGGATGAAAAAGCGTGTGTACTAGAAGCCATGCTTGGCTTTAAGCGCGCTGGCGCCGATGGTATTTTGACTTACTATGCGATGGATATTGCGCGCTGGATTAAATAGCCAGGAGGGCTTTTAGCCCTTCAGCATCTAGCCTTTCTGCATTGGCCCCAGACACCACGCTTTTCGTTGAAAAGCGAATGTCATCGAACTCAAACACGCTGAGTTTAATAAATCCATTAGGCCCTTCAAGGGTAAACATGGGCACTTTTAAGCGCTCGCTATTTTTACCGCTCGCTTTTTTTTCACCAGATTTTCTATCCCTAACTCGATAAGACTTGTCGTTGCTGTCGTAAGGGATTTGCTGGTTGAGTAAAAAAATCTCTACATCTTTTGCGCTGTCGGCAAATAAATGAATATGCGTTTCGGCATATTGGCCAGCAGTTCCGTCAAGCACGCTACCAGTTAAGTGAGGGCTGAAACGGGCAAAGATTTGCATGGTAGCGAGCGCATCTTGACGCAGTGTACGCAAGGCCTCTGGTTGGTCGTCACTATTGTAAATATCGTGGAAAAGCCGAATTTCCTCTTCAATTTCGGCATTTGAAGGTAAGCAGTTCGCATCAACAACCCCAAGCTGACGGCCCGCTTTTTTCTTGGCATAGCCGTAATCAGACACGCCATCTTCGGCCATCATGCGGGCTGCTTGCTGGGCCACTAATTGACGCAACTGGGATTGACGACCGCCGTTTTCTTTTGCCATGATTGGGTCTTAATTAATAAAGCGCATTGGTGTCGATCGCGTCACTCGCAATCGGATTTGTTCCAGTGCCGCCTTTTTCTGGAGGTGGATATTCTTGATAAAAGTACTCGTAGAATCCACTTTCATCTTCATGTGCACGATTGCCTGTTTTTAGATTGATTCGAATTGAAGACACGCCATCAGGAGCGTTAAGATAATTGTCTGCAACGCCTCTCAATGCCAAACTCATGTATTTAATCCAAATAGGCAACGCTGCTGAACCACCCGTTTCAGAACCTCCCAGCGATTGCGGTTTGTCGTAGCCCATCCATACGACGGCAACTTGTTTGGGATTGAAGCCCGCAAACCAGGTATCAATATGGTTATTGGTCGTACCTGTTTTGCCAGCTAAATCGCTACGGCCTAATTGACGTGCTTTTGCCGCCGTACCAATTTGCGTCACGTCATGCATCATGGAAGTCATCAAGAAAGCATTGCGCTCGTCAATCACGCGTTCGGCATCATTTCCGGCTTCTACGAATTTTGTTTCTTCGATGATTTTGCCTTTGCTATCTTCAATGCGGGCGATTAAGTAAGGGTTAACGCGGTAGCCGCCATTCGCAAAGACGGCATAAGCTTGTGCCATTTGCCAAGGGGTGACTGACCCGGCACCTAATGCCATGGTTAAGTAAGCTGGATGATCTTTTTGAGCAAAACCAAAACGCGTAATGTAATCTTGCGCGTATTCAACCCCAATCGAATTAAGTACTCGAATAGACACCATGTTTTTAGATTTGGTGAGCGCCGTTCTTAAACGCATCGGGCCCTCGTATTTTCCATCAAAGTTGTGTGGTTCCCAGCTACTACCGCTGCCGGTAAAGCTGGCAGGGAAAGAAATTGGTGCATCATCAATCACGCTGGCAGGGGTGAAGCCCTTTTCTAAGGCGGCTGAATAAATGAAGGGCTTAAAACTCGAGCCTGGCTGGCGCCAAGCTTGCGTTACATGGTTAAACTTATTGCGATTAAAGTCAAAGCCACCTACCAATGCACGAACAGCGCCATTTTTAGGGTCAAGTGATACAAACGCAGATTCCACTTGTGGTAGCTGTGAGATGTTCCAGGTTGCACCATTTTTTGATGCGCGCACAATTGAGCCGACTTTAATTTTTACTTTTTCGCTGACTTTGGGGTCATGTAAAGCACGGGTCACAAGTGCTAAACCCTCACCTTCAATTTGCACTTCCTCACCACTGCTCGTATGAATACGCACAGC
Source organism: Methylophilaceae bacterium (assembly GCA_009926525.1). GTDB lineage: Bacteria > Pseudomonadota > Gammaproteobacteria > Burkholderiales > Methylophilaceae > Methylopumilus_A. The sequence continues at coordinate 190 of RFOR01000054.1, read as the reverse complement.
TTTGTCAGTGATTTTGGTGACAACTGCTGGTGATAGTCCGCCAAAGGTTTCAAGTGAATCTATCGCTCTTTCGATATTTTGATTGGCATTTTCCCCAGTCATTTCACTTGGCGCAACATAACCTTCAGGGCCTCGATATCCGTGGCGTAAGTCATACTCCATAATGCCTTGTGCAATGGCTGTATTCGCC
>RFOR01000053.1 GCA_009926525.1 Methylophilaceae bacterium | reverse complement strand
ATGCAAACTGGCTAGAGGTTGAGCGTTTAGACCACAATCTTGGAAAAATCCACGATATTGATGTCGCAAAATTTCGTATCAGCCGTTTTGATATAGATGGTAAAACGCTGATTGGCGAACCTGAGATTTTAGAAATTGCTGGTCCTAGCTTCCGTAAAGTTGGCTTGGGTAAGGATGTGACGGATAAATTCTTATCTGGCTTACCAGGCATTCAGAAAGAAGGTTGTGATGGCTTAATTACCTCAGCCACATTCATTCTTCATCGCATGCCTAAGCATGTGCGTACCGTTTGCTTGGAATTCTTCGGTCACGTGGCGCTTGCTGTACCAGCAATTGTCGAAATTAAAGATCATTTGGACGCTACAGAATCAACCTTACTTGCTGGCTTGGAGCACATGGATGAACGCTACATTAAAGCAGTAGGATACGCGACTAAAGCTAACCGTTCTGAGCGTCCCAAAATGGTTTTGATCGCCGATATTGCGAGTGATGATGAAGATGCAGTGGGCGAAGCAGCATCGCATATTGTTCGTCTTGCCAATGCGCGTGGCGGTGAGGGCTTCATTGCTGTTTCGCCTGAAGCGCGTAAAAAATTCTGGCTAGATCGCGCACGTACTGCGGCGATTGCTAAACATACCAACGCCTTTAAGATTAACGAAGACGTGGTAATTCCATTGCCTCGTTTGGGGGATTATTCTGACGGCATCGAACGCATTAATATTGAGCTTTCTATCAATAATAAATTGAAGTTGGTGGATGCGCTTGAGTCATTTATGCAGGGCGATTTGCCTTTGTACGAAGATGACGACACGCAAGTGGATCAAGAGATGTTGGTGTCGAAAAGAGCACAATCACTTAAATTGATTCAAGACGTCAAAGCACATTGGTTGAAAGTGCTCAATAGCCTTGATTTACCAACCAGCAGTTTAGGTCAAGACTTCGCAAATCTTGCAGTTGAGAATGTATTCCGCGCCGTGCAAGAGCACCAAGTCCGCATCTCTTGGAAACGTGAAATTAAAAAGCCGCTAGCGCTTATTTTCTCTGGACGTGAATACCAAAGTATTCTGGCGCGTTGTGACGAGATTCATCAGAAAGTGCTAAAAGGCCGCGTTTTTGTTGCGCTGCATATGCACGCTGGTGATGGTAATGTGCATACCAATATTCCTGTGAACTCAGATGACTATGAAATGATGCATGCTGCACATACCGCTGTCGCACGCATTATGAAATTGGCAGGTGATTTAGATGGTGTGATTTCTGGTGAGCATGGTATCGGCATCACCAAAATGGCCTTCTTGGATGAGAAAACGATTTCTACTTTTGCTGCTTACAAGCAAAAAGTTGACCCTGAAGGGCGCTTTAACAAAGGCAAGCTGATGGCCGGATCTGGGCTTGAGCGTGCTTATACGCCAAGCTTTGGTTTGCTTGAGCAAGAATCTATAATCATGGAGCAATCGGCGATTGGTGGGATTGCAGATTCGATTAGTGATTGTTTGCGTTGCGGTAAATGTAAGCCAGTTTGTACTACCCACGTGCCACGCGCTAACTTGCTTTATAGCCCACGTAATAAGATTCTTGGTACATCGTTATTAATTGAAGCCTTCCTTTACGAAGAGCAAACGCGTCGCGGTATTTCACTCAAGCATTTTGATGAGTTTAACGATGTGGCTGACCATTGCACGGTTTGTCATAAGTGTTATAACCCATGCCCTGTAGATATCGATTTTGGCGATGTGTCGATAGCGATGCGTAACTTCTTGCGTGAGCAAGGTAAGAAGCATTTCAATCCTGGCACATCGTTAGCGATGACTTTCCTCAATATCAAAGACCCTGCAACGATTAAATTGATGCGAGGCTTGATGGTCGGTGTTGGTTATAAAGCCCAGCGACTTGGCCATACGGTATTGAATAAGCTTGGTCTTTTAACAGGCTTTAAGAAACGTCCACCATCCACGTTGGGCAAGCCTGAAATCAAAGCGCAAGTGGTGCATTTCTTAAACCGACCAATGCCAAAAGCAATGCCAACTAAGACCTCGCGTGCTTTGCTAGGTATTGAAGATGACAAGATGGTGCCCGTGATTCGCGACCCTAAAAAAATGGGTGAAGAGGGCGATGCAGTCTTCTACTTCCCGGGCTGTGGTTCAGAGCGTTTATTCTCAACAGTAGGCTTGGCAACACAAGCCATGCTTTATGAGGTAGGTGCGACGACGGTATTGCCACCTGGTTATTTATGTTGTGGCTATCCTCAAACGGCGAGTGGCAATCATGATAAAGGCCAGCAAATTACCGCTGAAAACCGAGTGCAGTTTCACCGTATTGCCAATACCTTAAACTATCTTGATATTAAGACAGTGATTGTGTCTTGCGGTACTTGTATGGATCAATTGCAAAAGTACGAGTTTGAAAAGATTTTCCCAGGCTGTCGCTTGTTAGACATTCACGAATATCTAATGGAAAAAGGCATGAAACTTGAAGGCGTAACGGGTACACGTTATATGTATCATGACCCTTGTCATAGTCCGATGAAGACCTATGCACCACTGAAAGTGACTAACGCATTGATGGGTCAAGACGTAGCCTTGAATGAGCGTTGTTGCGGTGAGTCAGGTACATTTGCGGTAAGTCGCCCAGATATTGCAACGCAAGTGAAAATGCGTAAGCAAGAAGAGTTGGAAAAAGGAATGACTAAGCTTGGTTTAACACCAGGTGCGCTAGAGCAAGATGTGAAGATTTTGACTTCTTGCCCAAGCTGTCTCCAAGGCTTATCACGCTATGGTGAAGACACAGGGATTACGTCTGACTACATCGTGGTGGAAATGGCTAAGCACATACTTGGTGAAAACTGGATGCAAGAGTATGTAGAAAAAGCGAATAACGGCGGGATTGAAAAAGTCTTGTTATAAGTTGTTTTCGCATCAAATAAAAAAGCGCGGATCTGAAAAAATCCGCGCTTTTTTATTGCCAAAACTGATGCCTTACTCTGTTGGGGCTGTCTTGCGCACAATTCTAGACCTAGGAAACACCGCTTTAAACGTACTGCCTTTGCCGAACTCGCTGGTGATTTCTAAGCGCCCTTGATGACGGCTGAGGATGTGTTTCACGATAGAAAGACCTAGGCCTGTGCCACCTGTTTCTCGGCTACGACTCCGATCAACACGATAGAAGCGTTCTGTCAGTCGATCAATATGTTGTTGTTCAATCCCTAGGCCCGTATCGGTGACGCTAAATACAGCCTGTCCATTGTTTTCTTCCCAGTTGATAGCGATGCTTCCTCTATCTGGTGTGTAGCGTATGGCGTTGCTCACCAAGTTACCAAAAGCGCTATGTAACTCTTGGCTGGAGCCAACTAACCCAAGCGTTTTATCTGCTTTTAGTGTGATGGTATGGCGGCCATTGCTGAGGCTTTTAGATTCATTAAATATAGTGTTAAGCAGTGAAGGGACATCCAGATCAACTTCATCTGGAGATGTCGCACCACTCTCCAATTGAGACAATGCGAGCAAGTCTTCAATCAGCAAACGCATGCGGCTGGTTTGATCTTCCATCATGGCAAAGTAACTTTTAAGGCTCTCAGGAACAGCACCATCCATATCGCCTAGAGTTTCTAGGAACCCACCGACCACTGTGAGTGGTGTTCTAAGTTCATGAGAGACATTCGCAATGAAATCTCTGCGCATATGTTCTAGTTTTTCTACTTGGCTAATGTCACGACTAATCAGTAGTTTTTGATTACTACCAAAAGCCACCAGTTGGATTTCTAAGGTGATGTCAGATTCTATCCAAGACTTTAGTTTGATCGGATCAATGTCGACATGATGTTTTAGATATTGAATAAACTCAGAATTGCGAACTAGGTAAACGATTGGTTGGTTGAGGTCTTGTTTAAGCGACAAGCCTAATTGCTGCTCAGCTGGCTTATTACACCACTCTATTTTGTTATCATCGTCCAAAAGCACTACGCCATCGGGCAGTGCGCTAGCTGCATGTCTAAAGCGATCAAGTGCAGAGCTGAGTTGTATTTTGCTACGGTTATGACGGCGTTGTTCGTGATAGATGGTGGCAAACACATCTTCCCAAACACCGCTCCCAAGTGGCATTGAATTCAAGTCTGGTTTTTTATACCAAGCGAGCAGTTTTGCTAACCAAAACAAGTGGTGTGCAAGGTAAAGTGTGATGCCAACGGAAAAAGTGAGGAGGGCTGTTTCAGCGTCATTTGCTGCCCAAACGATCAGACAGATGAACGTTAGGCTGACCATCAACCAAAATGCTTTCCAGCGGATATCTTGCAAGGCTACTCAATCATGAAGTTAGAAGACCTTCATATTATCAGCTATTGCGATGAAAAGCGGTAGCCAACGCCACGCACAGTTTGAATTAAATCTTCATGCCCAGTTTGCTCAAGCGCAAGACGTAAACGGCGAATATGTACATCCACAGTTCGATCTTCAACAAACACGCGATCGCCCCAAACACGGTCTAAAACTTGGCTACGAGAATGAACCCGTTCTGGATTAGACATTAAGTAATGCAATAACTTAAATTCAGTTGGGCCAAGTTCAATGGTTTTGTTATTGCCCGTCACGCGATGCGTGGTTGGATCTAAACGTAAGCCATTTAATTCAATCGGATCATCAGTCATTTGTGGAGAGCGACGACGAAGCACGGCTTTAATACGGGCATTAAGTTCGCGTGGGCTAAAGGGTTTAGTCACGTAATCATCGGCACCAACTTCTAAGCCGCGAATTTTATCGACTTCTTCACCACGCGCAGTCAACATGATAATAGGAATAATTTTGGTTAATTCATCCCCTTTGAGCTTGCGCGCAAATTCAATGCCGCTCATTCCAGGTAACATCCAATCAAGAATAATCAAGTCTGGTAAAGCATCACGCATGAGCATTTGCGCTTGTTCTACAGAAAGCGCACGAATTGGATTATGGCCAGCCTGTGTCAGGTTAAGCGCAAGAAGCTCTTGAATTGCGGGTTCGTCTTCAACAATTAATATATTTGCAGCCATAATTTAGTCTCTCATGTAGATGATGTTTTATCACAACTGAAGACACTATATGA
>RFOR01000052.1 GCA_009926525.1 Methylophilaceae bacterium | reverse complement strand
GTCCGGGGTCGATCAACGCCGACTCGCTGACGCAAGACCCGCGGAACAGCGCCCTGGTGCTGACCAGCCCCTGGTGCCGGTGCAAAGACACGGCTCTGCGCCTGGGCTTGGGTGACGCGTCCGTAGAACCTGCCTTGGCTTCATTTTTTGACGGACCCCAACGCGCGCAGGAATTTACCCAGCGCCTGCAGCAGCGACTGGTCAGCTAGAGCGATCACAAGCGCCAAAACGGCAGGCATTAGCGTGGTCATCGCAGCAGGCAACAATAGCTACACCGACGGGCTAAGTAGCCCTGCATGTGCACCAGACGCAGTGTCCGTGGGCGCCGTTTATGACAGCAATGAGGGTGGTATTAGTTGGGGAACTGGCTGTACCGATGCAACCACAGCTGCAGATAAAGTAGTGTGCTTTTCAAATAGCGCCAGTTTCCTCAAAATATTAGCCCCAGGCGTTAATTGCTGGGATCACACAAAGCGGCACCTCGCAAGCTGCCCCCCATGTGGCCGGGGCAATTGCGGTATTGCGTTCCGCGTTTCCCTCCGAAACAGTGAACGATATTCAAAACCGCTTAATCAACTCCAGAGTGCCTAGGGTGACCGATACCCGCAACAACATACAATTTCCACGACTAGACTTGTTACAAGCGCTGGCCAATCCGCCAGCGAATAACAATTTCGCCTCTGCCATTGCATTGTCCAATGCCAACAACACGGGCAACATCAGCAGCTCATCTATATTAGCAACCAAAGAAACCGGCGAGCCTGACCATGCGGGCAAACCTGGCGGGCAGTCGGTGTGGTGGAAATGGACCGCGCCAGCAAGCGGGCAATTGAGTATCGATACCCAGGGCAGCAATTATGACACCCTGCTCGCTATTTACACGGGCACGGCTGTTAACGCATTAAACAATCTTACATCCAATGACAATGATGGCTTTAGTATAGGTACGAGCAGTTTGTTACTGCAAGCCCAAGCCGGACAGGAGTATAAAATTGCGGTAGATGGTGCTGAAGGTGCTGCTGGATTTCTACAGCTCAATTGGGGATTTAACCCCAATGCGAATGCCAATTTAAGCGTAGATATTAGCGGGCCCACGGCAATTACCCTTGGCACTCCGCAGCCTTTCGTGATGACAGTAAACAATACCGGCCCACAAGCCGCAACAAATGTGGCGGTCACCACCACACTCCCCACTGGCGCGACCTTTTTGTCTAGTAATGCTAACTGCACTGCCACCAGTAATGTCGTGAACTGCCTCCTCGGCACACTGGGGGTCAATAGCACAACCTCACTAACGATGCAGGTGCAGTGGAATAGCATCGGCAGCAACACGCAACTCTTGGCAAGTGTCAGTTCAGACCTACCTGACAGTGCACAAGTCAATAATGCAGCGTCTATGCAAATGGCCATGAGTGCTAGTTCAGAGATGGGAGATAGCCCCACTTTGCCTGAGTGGGGAATGATATTCATGATGGCGCTGATGATTGCCATCGGCCGCCAAGCGCAATTAAGATCACTCAAACTAAATGGCAAGAACCAAAGTAAAGGCAAAAGACACTAATGACTAAACCCATTCCTGGGGTCGATTATTGGCCGGACCAGTCGGAATGGCCAAGCCAAGAAAAACAAAGCCCAGAAATTCCGCATCAAGACCAAGCAAACCCAGCGGGCTCCCTAATAAAACAAGCCTTGGTATTTATTCTACTTTTCATCCTCATGCAAGCGGGATGGCAAATGGTACGCGATGACGCCATCGGCCACTTCATTCGCGGCACCGTCACAGTCAAGCCTGCGGTGATGTTGATTCATCTGCTTACGCCGCACATTCAAGCCAGCGCCTTAGGCAATCAAATTTTAGCGCCCGGTGGTGGTTTGGTGATTAAGATAGGCTGTGAGGGCATTGAAGCCTTATTTATTCTCATCGCAGGCCTATTCAGTGTAACGATGGCTTGGCGCGCAAAGTTATCCGGCATGCTACTTGGGTTAATGCTGATCTATGTTGTCAATGAAATCCGCATACTCGTTTTGTTTTATGCCTTCCGTGCCGACAAGGCTTTGTTTCAACTGCTGCATGGGACCATCGCGCCATTAGCCTTAATTGCTATTGCTGGCTTGTTTTATCATTATTGGCTACTCAACAATCAACCACACTTAAGCCAATACTGTCCAAAGCACGAAGACCCCGCATGATATCAAGTAGCTTACGATTTTTATTAATTGGCATCAGCCTCACTGCCCTCGCCCACTGGTATGGCCGATACTTAATAGAAGCAATCATGCCGCTTTATCGATTCACCCTACACCATTTGGATAGTCGCATCGACATTGCATCACTAGGGATTATCGAGCATCAAGGCCAGCAGTTTGTGCAATTTGAGGGCTTGGTGAGCCGCCCGTTTTTTATTAAGGAGCAATACTTTCTTACTCTTGACGCACTCTTAAGTAGCAGTCGGATTCCACTCGACTATGCCTTGCAACCCCTCGTGATTTTTTTTACCTTAGTCCTCGCTTGGCCGACTAGCGAATCGGCAAAGCCCTATCAAGCATACTTTTATCGCGTCAGCTTTGGGGCGCCCTTGATATTAATCATGATGCTGCTTGATTTCCCCCTGCAATTTATTTATATGCTATGGGCTCACCTAGAAAAAGCGCTCAATGCAACAGGCGACGCGCATGGCTTCTTGTTATATTGGAGTGATTTTTTAAATGGTGGTGGGCTGATCATGCTCAGCCTTGCCATCAGTGTCGTGGCGATAGGGCTAAGCAACAAACTCATGTCTAGAAAGCTATAGTCTAGAAAACTAAAGTCTAGAAAACCATTGTCTAAACAAACGATCTAAAAAATTGAAGCTAGCTAAGGCTCAGATCTAAACGCTTAATGCAGTTGCTCTGACTCGTGATTTGAAGAGGGGACTAAAGGCAGTCGGCGTTCAATAAATAAGCTATTACCGGTAAATCGTTTGGCATATTTCTTGGCGCTAGTGCAGGCTTCAGAGACTTCATGGTGCGATGCAAACATGCCCGGCGTCACCTTCACCGAAGCAACGGAAATGGTCAGAATTGGATAGAAGTGCTTAATGCCTTTTCTATCTTCCGCCTCAATCCCACCACGCAATCGATCTTCTTCGTCATACACCTGCGGAAAAGCATTGCTAACTTCATCCAGAAAGTCATGACAACGCTGTTCCCAATCAGCACTTTGAAATAGCACAATAAAGTCGTCACCACCAATATGGCCCACAAAATCAAACACGCCACAGGCTTTGCTGATTAATCGTGCCGTCAACTGAATCACCTCATCCCCCTTTTGGAAGCCATACACGTCATTAAAGGGTTTAAAGTGATCTAAATCCAAGTAGCAAACCACAAACGATGAGCCTGCCTGAATAAGCAGATCGATTTGTTCGCAAATGGGCGTGTTGCCAGGCAGCAATGTCAAGGGGTTAGCGTAGCGAGCGGCATTCATTTGGAGATTTGAAATTAAGCGCAATAAATCATGACCGTTACCCATCCCCAGATACACACCCGTATCGGCAACGATAAAGCCCGAAGATAAATGTCGCGGATCGCTATTTAAAATCAATTCGGTGAGGTCTTGCACCGTGGTGTTGTGTTCCACAATAATGGACGCGCCATCCATCATCGTGACACATGATTTATCTCCGTATAACTCGCGGCGATAAGGGCGTGCATAATGATCAATCATCTCGCTACGACTGATGAGGCCCAAAGGCTTAGTTTCTTGCACAACAGGCACGGCGTGAAGATCAGGATGCAATTCGAACAGTCTAAACACATCTTCATTCGTGTCTGACGGGCTAACTGGCGTCACATATTTGAGTAATTTAGAAACGGTTGCCCTCGTTTGCAACACATTTTCCCGGGGCGCATCAACGCGTAATAAAGACTTAGTCACCGTCTCCGGCAAGTCTTGCGCTGGGTTCACAGCAGTTTCGGCGAGGCAACTGCCTTGTCCAAGATCAATCCCTAGATCGCGAATCGTGATCAGGTCTAAAGGATGGTTAACACCCTCGGCAATGACTCTAGCGCCTGACTGAGAAGCCACCTCATAAATAGACCGAGCGATTTGAAGTTTCACCTTGTCGTGATGAATGCCATTGATAAAGTGTTGATCAAGCTGCACGTATTCAGGTTTTATTTCTGACCATAAAGTTAAGCCAGAGAAGCCTTGATTGAGGTTACAAATCGCCAGCTGAAATCCCATGCCACGATAATGCGCAGAAGCTTGCGTAAGTAATGCAACATCCGCACCGCTTTCAGATCGACTGAGCTTGATCACCACCTGACTAGGTAACAAACCAAACTCTGCTAAATATTTCAGCGTCTCACCGGTTTTTGCTTCAGACTGCAACAACACATCTAAGCTGACGTTTAAGAAAATCTTACCTTGGAAGCCCAGCTTAGCAAACGACTCTAGCACCATGTGACGGCCAAGATATTCACCCTCGACCACGGCCGAGCTCACCCTCGCAGCACGAATCAGCTCAATAGGCGCAAAGCCCTCAAAGCCTAACACCTTGGTGGTATTCAAATCGAAGATTGGCTGGAAGCTTGCCTGAAGACCATTGTCACGCAGGAACACTTCTAAGCCAAGGTCTAATTTTCCCTTGGCGTAGAGCTGAAGTTCGTCAAGCGGCAGGCTGTTGGAATTGGGTGGCACGAATAAAAGGTCCAGTAAAAACTGCGATAACTGACTTTAATTGATATGTGTGTCATCTAAATGACAGCATAACTAGCTTTTAAGAAATAAAAAGCTAGTTATGTGGGATTTTGATATTGCGGTAGTGAAACTTGGTCTAGCGATAGAATCTACATATTGAATCTAGCGACTGCCTCTCGTTACTGAAAACCAGTCGCCTTTTCTAGGTCTATTTTGTCATTATAGTTTTGCAAAATATTCTCAAGCTCCACGCGTTTGAGTTGTGAAAACTTCTCAGTGAGCACAATCTGTTTGTACAAGCTAGGGTTCTCGTATAGCTTCACAAGCTCCAAACCATAGTCATACAGCTTGGCATTTTTAGCTAGGCAAGCATCAATCACCTTGGTTTTTTGAATGGTGGTTGCTGTTAAGTTAGCGCGTT
>RFOR01000051.1 GCA_009926525.1 Methylophilaceae bacterium | reverse complement strand
AAAGATAAATGCCCGACTTGCCGTTAATCGCTGATGCACTGATGGAAGGCGCTGCACCCTCAACCACTTGGCCAACGTCGCCTAATCTGACGGTTTGGCCATTACGATGTAGCAGCGTTGTTTGGGCGAGCTCTGCTGGTGTGCGCGCTTGGCCTTCGGTGTTAATCACGATACGTTGATTATTGTTCTCAATAAAGCCAGCGCCGCGAACACCTGTTGCTTTGCTAGCCGCATCCATCACTTGTTGCATGGACAGGTTGTATAGGACCAATTTATCTGGATTGACCTGCACTTGGTACTGCTTCACATCGCCGCCGAATACGTTGACATCGGCCACACCTTGCACCGCCATCAAGTGCGGACGCAAGGTCCAGTCCACCATAGAGCGAAGCTCCATGAGTGATTTGGTATCAGAAGTAATCCCGATGCCCATCACTGTACTTGCGGCCGAAGTAAGCGGTGTGATGTTTGGTGTAATGCCGTTTGGCAATCTGTTGGCGAGTGTGGCAAGGCGCTCTGCCACCACTTGACGATTGCGATAAACGTCAGTGCCTTCTTTGAAAATCACTGTGACGACAGAGAGTCCAGGAATAGATTGTGAGCGCATCAGCTCAATGCCCACAGTGCCAGAAATGCTGTGCTCAATCGGTTGGCTAACTAATGACTCAACTAGATCTGTTGAAAGGCCTGGAGACTCAGTTTGAATGATGAGCTGGGTGGGGGAAAACTCGGGGAACACGTCCAGATTACTGCGTGTGAGGCTGTAAATGCCATAAATTACGATCAGGCTTGCGATGCCGATAATGACACCGCTAAAGCGGATGGAGAAGCGAACGAGGGCGGACATCATACTGCTTAGTCCTGATTCTCGTTTTTAATTTGGTATTTAAACTCTTCTGAAAGTAAGAGCTGTGCGCCATTCACCACCAAAATGTCACCGGCGAAAAGTTGCTCGCTACGGTTAAACCAACCGCCGTTAATTTCGTTATCGGTGCTAATAGGTAAGCGTATAAAACTTTCTTCACCTTGTTTTTTATAAACCCAAGGTTTGCCAGCGTACCAAACGACAGCGCTTGCAGGCACGGTAACACCTTCACTTGCTTTGTTATTTGCATTGTCTTGCATCTCTACGCTTACTCGCATGCCGGCACGTAAATTTTCGGCTGGTGCACGGAAGTAATAGGTACGGCCTTGTATGGTGCTATCAGTTTGAGGTGATGCTGCAACTAGTCTTGCTTTGATTGCTTTAGTTTGTGCGCCAGTTGGTACTACGCTAATGGTTTCGCCAGTTTTGACATTGCTATCTACTGGTAAAGTAACGAGCAATAGGACTTCTTTGTGTTGGAGTAGCGATTGAAGGCTAGGACTTGCAGGCTCTTTGCTCGCCTCATCGGCGAGGGTTTCGCCCCATGTTTGACGCATGGTGTCATTGAGGTTGTTGGCTTCAGTTTCTGCCGCTTGAACCTTCGCTTGGTCAGCCTTGAACGCGGCTTGCGCAGCGAGCATGACATGGTCAGAAACGTTTCTATCATCCTTGTTCAGGGCTTGCATACGTTGATAATCTTGCTTGCTATTGGCAAGTGAAGCGCGAGCAATATTGGCATTAGCTTTAGCATTTAGATAGCGCGTACGAAGCTCTATCAGCGTATCAATACTGACGACGTTACCTAATGTGTTAAGTGTCTTTTGGTGTTGGCTACCAGTTAGGCTAACTATTTGTATATCGCTTTGCTTTTGTCCATCCTTGCTTAAAGTGACAACCGTCGCGCCTTTAACTTGGTTTACTCGATTAGGTGTAGCAACTTCTTCCTCTTGCGCTTGGTTGTATAAATCATATTCATCTTTGCCATAGAACACCAAGACCCAAAAAAGCACGATGATTAAGAATGCTTGAAGCCCAACAATTAAGGCGACTTTACGATTCATATTTAGTTATTCCTATTCGTATTGTTGATTGCCAAATCGTTAGCGTTTGGAAGTGTGAAGCGTGAATCTAAAGGGCGTTGCAATACATCCTCAAGATTTAATTTTGTGATCTGCATTTTGTAGGCGGTGCTTAGCGTGCTTTGTTCAGCAATAATGTTTTCTAGTTGTGTTGTGGATAGTTCTAATCGATCTGCAAAGCCTGCATTAAACTGGTGTTCAGTTTGTTCGGTACGCTTTTGTTGACTGGTAAGCACGATACGCGCCTTGGTATTCGCATCAAGTGCCGCTTGGTAGGCAGCCTTTGCTTGATTGAGATCCCCAATCACTTTGGCTTGCAGTGCTTCAAATTGAGCGACTTCAACTTCGCGAAGCGCCGTTGCTTCTGCAATCATGCCGCGATTTTTGTTGATGAGTGTGAGTAAGCTAGAAAAGCCTAAAGACCAGATTTTGTCGCCTTGATCTAAGCTCTTAGCTGGTGACAAAGTAAGATCAGGGTATTGTTTGGCAATTTCCAAACGTAATTTAGCTTCCGCGGCCTCATAGCGAGCGAGTGAAGCGCGAATGTCTAAGCGGTTAAGTAGGGCTTCGTATTGCAAATCATTTAAGCTGACTGGCTCAGCCTTTGCGAAAGGCTGCACTTTAAGTTGACTAAATGCGTTCATGCTAAGGCCAGCATCGTTTGCTAGCGCGGCGCCTAAAGACGAAATGCGACCAGATTCTGCCATGAAGGCCTGTTCGGCTTTTTGTAGCGCGATGCGTGCATTACTCACTTCGATATTCGATGCCATGCCAGCATCTAAGCGCTTCATCAGCATGTCGGCAATTGCAGTTCTTAGAGCCACTTCATTTTTTAATATCGCGGATTGTGCAACGGAGTATTGATACTCAAGCAAGCTTTTAGCTACACGACTATGCACTTGCCACGCGGTTTGCGCGATTTCAATGCGGGCAGCTTCAGATAAGCCTGCTGCTTGAGCAATTTGTGCTTCACGTTTGCCTGCAGTGACAATAGGAATATCGATGCCAAGGGCGTAAGTCCAAGGCGATTTGTTTTTATGCTGGGCATGGTTGTCTGCACTGCCGCTGATGCCAATCTCAGGGCGTTGAGCTGCTGTGATTTGTGCTGCTTGTGCAGCACGCCACTGGGCGCGGTCAACATTCAGATCCGGGTGGAAGAAGAGCGCGCTTAAACTCAGTTCATTTTCGCCCCATAGCGAAATTGGAACCTGGTTGTTTGGATAATTTTGAGCGCTTAAATAAGCCTTAAAATCTGCATCTGAAACAGATCGCTGTTCTAACTTGCTTGCAATTTTTTTAGGCTCAATCGGCTTGGGTAAGTAAGACTGAAAGCCGCATCCACTGACGATTAAAGTCAGGCTCATCATGCTTGCAATATGAATAGATGCTTTTAGGTTCAAACTTAAAATCTCTTTAGCCAATATTTATGTGCGTAGCGATATTATATGCTATGCGGCGCTTAGGCAATTTTACGGAGTATTTTAGAGGTGCTCAGCCAGCTATTTCAGCATGCACAGCATTAAGGGCGTCTTTCAATGTTTCTTCAGATAACGCATTGATGCTAGCAGCCAACAACTCTGCCGCCTCTTCCGTGCCACTTGGCAGATTATGGCTATCAAGTTCAGCCACCAGGCCCGCAGCCACACCAGTTACTTTAAGTAGGGTATGACGTTCTTTCATAAGCATTTCGAGCTCGGCGCGTAGCATATTGATTTCTTCTTGATTAATAGTCTGTGGCATATTGAATTCCTCGTAGATAATATGTTGCTTGTTTTTTCATTCAATCCTTGATTTTCTCCTAACTTTAGCCTTTTACATAGACATTTCAAATTTTAATGGTTTTCGGCAATTTGCTGAGATATAATGCCCACCTCGTTGGGGTTCGTGCCCTGACAATATCATGAAGATTTGTTTTCATGACTACCTGCGAGAGTGGCGGAATTGGTAGACGCACTGGATTTAGGTTCCAGCGCCGCAAGGCGTGAGAGTTCGAGTCTCTCCTTTCGCACCATTTTATTATTTTTCCACTGTTGAAAAAATCATTCCTTTGTAAGTCAAAGGACTAGCCAAAATCTTACTTTTTGCAGACGATTACTCTGCGACACAGCGTCTGCTATGAGGTAAAATTTAACGCTATGTCTGTCAATACATCTCAACCAACCTTTGTTCATTTGCGTTGCCACAGTGAGTACTCCATTGTGGACGGCACTGTGCGTATTGATGACTACGTTGAGTATGCAGTCAAGGACAAAATGCCAGCTTTGGCGCTAACCGATTTAAGTAATTTATTCGGTGCCATTAAGTTCTACAAAGAGGCCCGCGGAAAGGGTGTTAAGCCGCTTTTAGGCTGTGACCTTTGGCTTGAAAATGCACTTAATCGCGACCAACCTTACCGCCTGATGTTGCTTTGCCAAACATTAGATGGCTATACCAAACTTTGTGCGCTGATTAGCCGTGCATACCTTGAAAATCAATATCGTGGTCGGCCTGAAATTAAGCGTGAATGGGTAGTTGAAGCCGGTTCGGAAGGCTTGATTATGCTTTCTAGCGCGATGATGGGTGATGTTGGCCAAGCATTACTGCAAGGCAATACGACAAGTGCAAAACAACTTGCCCAAGCTTGGGCGGATTTATTCCCCAACCGTTTTTACATTGAGCTTCAGCGTGCAGGTCATACGCAGCAAGAGGCTTATATTTCACGTGCTGTGGCACTGGCTTCGCAGTTAGTTTTGCCTGTGGTGGCAACACACCCCGTTCAGTTTATCGAGACGGAAGATTTCAAAGCGCACGAAGCCCGTGTCTGTATTGCTGAAGGCTATGTGCTAGCTGATACACGCCGCCCTAAAGCTTTTACTGAAGATCAATATTTCAAAACTCAAGCTGAGATGGCAGCGTTATTCGCAGACATTCCAGAAGCCTTGGCGAACAGTGTGGAGATTGCTAAGCGTTGTAATTTAACGCTTTCATTAGGTAAAAACTTCTTACCGCAATTCCCAACACCGAATGGTGAGGGCTTAGATGAGTATTTGGTGATTCAAGCCAAAGAGGGGTTGGTTAAGCGCTTAGCCGTGCTTTATCCGGATCCTGAAAAACGTGCTGCAAAAGCCCCAGAATATGAAGCACGACTTGCCTTTGAAACCAGCATCATTATTCAAATGGGTTTCCCTGGCTACTTCTT
>RFOR01000006.1 GCA_009926525.1 Methylophilaceae bacterium | reverse complement strand
TGTATTCGTGAATTTCAGCTTTAATCCAGTGCATCGCAAATGAAACTAAGCGAACACCGCGTGCTGGGTCAAAGCGTTTTACCGCTTTCATTAATCCGATATTACCTTCTTGGATTAAATCTGCTTGTGGCAAGCCATAGCCTGAGTAGCCTCGCGCGATACTCGCGACCAAGCGAAGGTGTGAAACGATCAGGGCTTTAGCTGCCTCAAGGTCGTTGTTATTTTTTAGGCGTGTAGCATAATCCAGCTCTTCCTCTGCCGTAAGCATAGGAAAGGCTTTGATTGAGCGCATATACTGATCCAAGCTATCTAAAGCTGATGGTATCGGTAAAGTAAGTGCATTTGTCATGGATTCACCTTTATTCATTATGCTAATTTTAGCACTCCACGTTAGAGAGTGCTAGTCCTTAAAAGTTCATCCTTTTGGTATTTCATGAGATGGCAAAGCGATCAGGTACAATCCTACAAAACATTGATCGAGACTCAATAAAAATGAAAAAAGAAGCAGCTTTGGTGCAAGCGAACTCTCAGGGAAAGATTCTGCTCGGGAGTTTGGTCGGTACGACGATTGAGTTTTTCGATTTCTATATTTATGCCAACGCTGCGGTGCTAGTGTTTCCTGCTTTATTCTTCCCGTCATCTAACGCCACAAATGCTATGTTGCAGTCGCTGGCGACCTTCGCGATTGCTTTCTTTGCACGCCCTCTGGGTTCAGCCTTGTTTGGCCATTTTGGGGATAGGGTAGGCCGCAAGGCAACCTTGGTCGCAGCCCTCATGACGATGGGTTTATCAACGGTCGCAATTGGCTTGCTGCCCACTTATGCCAGCATCGGCATTGCCGCACCCATATTGTTAACCTTGTGTCGTTTTGGACAAGGTCTCGGGCTTGGCGGTGAGTGGGGTGGTGCGGTCTTGCTTGCGACCGAAAATGCGCCGCCTAATAAACGCGCCTGGTTCGGCATGTTCCCCCAGCTTGGTGCGCCGATTGGCTTTCTGATGTCAGGCGGAATTTTCTTGCTGCTCAGTGATAGTCTAAGTAACGAACAGTTCTTTGATTTTGGCTGGCGCATCCCGTTTTTGGCCAGCACCTTGCTGGTCCTGGTTGGCTTGTATGTGCGCCTCAACATCACCGAAACCCCTGCTTTTTTGGAGTCGATTAAATCTAACAAGCGGGTCAAAGTGCCTGCTATTACCGTGTTTAAAGAGCATGGCCGACACTTACTCTTGGGTACTTTTATTGCCTTGGCCACCTTTGTTTTGTTCTACTTGATGACGGTCTTTACCTTAAGCTGGGCGACGACGAGTTTGGGTTTCTCACGCCGTGAATTTTTGTTGATACAACTCTTCGCCGTTTTGTTCTTTGGTTTAGCCATTCCCATTTCTGCAATGCTTGCCGATAAGTTTAGTCGCAAAGCCGTATTGATGAGTGCATCCTTAGCTATCGCCGCTTTTGGCTTGCTAATGTCCCCATTGTTTGGCTCAGGTGATGTGGTAAAAATTACACTGTTTTTATGCTTAGGGTTAGGCTTGATGGGCATGACTTACGGCCCGCTCGGCACGATGCTTTCTGAGTTATTCCCAACCGAAGTTCGCTACACAGGGGCATCGCTTACTTTTAACTTTGCGGGTATTTTAGGGGCTTCGTTCGCACCATTTATTGCAACCTGGTTAGCAGGGAATTATGGGCTGAGCTATGTGGGTTTTTACTTGTCTGGCGCGGCGCTCATTACGCTGATAGCATTGGCTTTTAGTAGTAATCTAGAGGTTAAATGAGTGTTGTTTGGATGCTAGATTAGGAAAAACCTCATTGATTTAGTTGACGACCGCTTTTAATGAAACCAATAGTTTTTGGGGCTTAATCCAATCGATTTGCTCTTTCAGTTGTGGCTGTTTAAGATTTGCTAAGAGCACCATTGGCAGTTCAAAAAGACTGTGAGCGCATTATTGAGAATCTTTAGAATTGTATGTGATCGACCATGTCTGAAAATTCGACTTTTGTAATACCCAGGCGTGCGGGACAGTGAGGGCGGCGAGCCCAATGAAGATGATACGAATCAACTCTGCCTCGAGAGTTTTGGTTGATCCAACCCACCAAATAAGCGCGCCTATCAACACAACTGCAATTGTAGGTAGTATGAGGGCATTTAAAAAAGCTTGTCTCGTAAATTTTCGTAAGAAAAAACGACTTCTTATAAGGTGACGTGCGCTGTGCATGACACAAAAATAAACCCCAAAAGACAGTATGGGGGTGAGTAATAAAAATAGTGCACAAACACAGAGTGATTCGAGCTTTGTCCGGATGTCTATTTGCTCTTTAAAAAGTTGAACGATTATCAAAAGTCCTGCTGGCAGGCTTATTAATTGGCAAGCCTTTACAATAGTAGTTGCGATCTCAACGTTAATGATCATCCCATATAATTGAATCAACTCAGTGCTGAAAAATAAGCTTGGGAAGGTGATGATCGATGCTCCATAACCAAACTTCAAGACTTTAGAATCTATTAGATTTAAATCATCAGAAAAGTGAAGGGCCGACAATATCAAGAAGGCTATAAAGAAAAAGTTTGGCACGATTAACCATACCAATATGACAGCCAGTGAGGCTAAGACATAGTAGGCAATGAATTTCATCCAATGGGTGATATTGCCGAGTTGATAGGTTTGGCTTGCAAACAACACATCAAGCGATCCGTGCGGAACCCCTAGCAGAACGATAAAGCCCAGGGCTATATAAAATAAATATAGGTTGTCATTGATCTCCACTCCAAATCCAAGTGCCAAGGCAAGGCAACTTATCAATATAAATAGATTGCTCTGAAACCCCATCAACTTGTTCATCAGTTCAGCCTAAAGCGGTTATAAAGGCGTTCAATGATAAAGCGCGGTAACGCTTCAATAAAAGGCCTAGGTGGGAGCGACCTGATGATCTTAAGGCAATCAGGTATTGAGGCTTGATCGGACATGAATTTGACGACTGTCTTTAAATCACATTTTCTAAAAAGGCTCTCAAAAAGTGATGCGGCGATGGTTGGGTTCTTTTTGATAACCATTAAGAACAGCCCATCCATGAAAGACTGAAGCCACCGATCTCTGGGTAATGTGCAGAGTGTGTTGGAAGCAATCATAGAGTGAGCACATTTTTTTGCCCAAGACTGTATTCTTTGGAATGCGTAACCAGAACTAGGTCTAGCGCCTCCCTCAAAAAGGCCTGCAAAAACATAGCTTGGGTCAGAATTTTTTGTCGGCAACTTATTCCCCATGGGCAGAGTGCCATGCTCGACTCTTAAAATCTCATATGGGCTACCAGCTATTTTTTGTGCAATAGATTTATTTAGATCCTCAATTAGTTCTTCTTTAGATAGGATACGCTCAGAAAAGACGGTGAACTCAATTAATGCTTTCTTTTCTGAAGTTGGCAAAATATAGATGAATGCCAGACCACTTTTAAATGTGTGGTCAAAGTCCATTAAGACCATTTGTTTGGGTGAAAAAAAATCCGATTCCGTTTGAATTTCATAGCCGACAAAAGATTGCCATAGGACAGAGTCATTGTGACTAATTTGTTTGGGTGGCCTTGTATCCAATACTTGTGTGGCAGTGATCTCTGAATTGCCTGTTTTAATGGACCATCCTTGCTCTGTTTTAATTGGGTCTGATAGCAGCTTCTGACCAAGCATTAATTGAATATTAGCGTTTGAACCAATAAGGGCTAAAGCGTTTTGATAAAAGTGATGACTTTCTAACATGAGGTATTGATGTTGAATGCAGTTGTATACATCCAAGCGATTATCATTGGCCACTTCAAATTTTGACCATGCATGGCTTGTTAGTGATTGATATGCGGGCTCTTCGATATCCCAAAAACACCAGGTCCTGTCGTTGGTGTAGGTTTCTTTTTGTTCGATAATTAAGACTTGAGGCGCTTCTTTGCCCAATTCAGATAGCCGGCTTGCTAGGCTTAACCCAGCACAGCCGCCACCTAAGATGAGCAAGTCCACATGGCTATGCATGGGAATAGGCGACCTCTCTGATTGGATGATGTAATCGCGAATTATGGGATTTCGAATAAAAATAGAAGTCGGTTGCTATCCCATTGCGCGCTAGAATTTTTAGTGTCAGCCATACCTTTAGTTTTTTTGATACAACAGATCTAAATGACCAGCATGCGAATTCTTTATTGGCAAGGTTGGTGCCAATTTGACGGTATAGGCCAGATGCAATCGAGATCCCCAAACGCGCGCGAATCGGTAAAAAGCATAATCCATGATATCCGCTTTGATAATATTCGTCAGCTGTCTCTAGCATCTTGGCTAAAGCAAGTTTTACTTTAGCTTGTGCTTCGATATCGGGTTTGATTAGCGCGTTTGGTTCAATATCTCCAACAAGCGAAGAGGGGAGATACCTTCTATTCATCGCAGCATCTTCAGTAACATCCCTACAAATGTTGGTGATTTGCATCCCAATGCCCAAGTCAATGGCATGTGCGAAAGCACGGTCATCCCTAATATCTAAAACCTTACTCATCATTAATCCAACTGTACCAGCTACTTGATAGCAGTAAAATATGAGCGCTGCCTCATCTTTCATTCTGACTAGGTTGAGATCAGAGATCACCCCTTCAATCAGTGAGATGGGAATATTGATCTCTATTCGGGACTCATTAAATAGTGAAATTGCATCTCTGACGATAGGATGATCGGACGAGCCTGTTATGAGATCTTCCATGATTTTCAGGAGCATCCGGCGAGCGACTTCCTTATCTGCAGTCTCGTCTCCCACGTCATCCACATAGCGACAAAATCGATATAGTCTGACCGCCTTTGTGGCATGTTTCTTATTCAGTAAAAACTTAGCCCAAAAAAAGGTTTTACCTTTTTGAGCCAAAATCAAATTTGACTCTTTAAGATATTCCTCTTCATTAATAGTTGCTTGGCTCATTTAAAATCAGCTGCCAGTGGGACAAGTTGATCAATCACTTTTGCCGAGCACAATACGCCGGGCAAGCCTGCACCAGGGTGCGTGCCAGCCCCAGTAAGATATAAATTTTTAATGCCCTCAGCTTTATTATGAAATCTAAACCAGGCTGACTGTCTAAATAACGGTGCGATTGAGAAGCCGGCGCCATGCATGCTTAAATACTCCGTCTTGAAATGACTGGGCGTCATAAAAAAGTCATCCGTGATGTACTTTTTCAAGTCGGGCAGGATGCTTTGATCTAGCGCCTCAATAATTTTATTTTTCAAGACATCCCCCTCGACGGCCCAATCAATATTTGCTTTTAAATTAGGAACTGGGCACAGGACATAAAAGCTATCACATCCAGCTGGCGCAAAGCTATCGTCTGTTGCTGTTGGCCTGTGAATGTAAAGTGAGAAGTCCTCAGATAATATTTTCTTATCGAAAATGTTTGAAAGGAGTTCTTTGTAGGTTTTACCCAGCCAGATTGTATGATGCACAACTTCTGGATATTGCTTGGTGGTTCCAAAATAAATGACAAACAATCCCATCGAATAGTGCGCTACTTTTATTTTTAGTTTTGAAGATAGGGCGACCTTATTGGTATCAATCATGTTTTGATAGAGGTATGCAGCATCCGCATTAGAAACAATAATATCCGCGTTAATTTTAGTCCCGTCTTCTAAAACGATCCCCGTCGCTTTTCCTTCATGAATCACGATATTTTTTACGGTAGTGTTTAAACAAATCTCGATTTGATGTCTTTCCATCAGATTTTTTAGTGCGTTAACAATTGCACCCGTTCCACCCATGGCGAAGAACACACCAAACGCTCGCTCGAGGTAGTGTATCAAGCCATAAATGCTAGTAGTCGAGAAAGGATTCCCGCCAACTAATAAGGGTTGAATTGAGAAGGCTTGCCTTAATTTTGGACTCACAAGGTGTCTTGAGACAGTCCCCCATACGGTTTCATAGCTTCTCAATACAATGAGTTTAGGAATCAAGGACAGCATTAAGAAAAATCGATGAAAAGGGACTGCAGAGAGTTGCGTGAAAGCGATGTCGAAAATTTTTTGCGAATGACTGAGAAGTTTTAAATAACCAGCCTTGTCTTTGGGCTCAACTTTTTCTATCTCCGATAAGGTTTGCTCTAGTGAGCCACCATAATCAAATGTCGTTTTATCAGAAAAATAAAACCTGTACCAAGGGGTTAAAGGAACGAGCTTAATATGATCTGCGAGTTTTTCTTGAAAAAGCGCAAAGAGTTCCTCAAGTAAGAACGGAGCAGTAATGACGGTTGGCCCTGCATCATGCTTAAATCCGTTCCTGGTAAATACCTGCGCCCTACCACCCAGCATGGGGCTTCTATCAATCAACTTTACAGCGTAACCTTTTGCTCGTAGTCTTAATGCTGCAGCCATTCCTCCAAAGCCAGAGCCAATAACGATGACCTGTTTAGCCTGCTCTGTCATGATGGACTTGTCCTTGAAGCTGGTGTGCAAGTTTGATCAGTAGGGATCCCAATGCGTGCGGGAGCTTTTCTGCCAGATCAACTGCTTCGGACAAATATTGTTTTGCAAGGGAAGCGGCATCAGCCAGAGGATCGCTAGAGTGAGCGTCTGCTAGGACAAAAGCGATATTCAATGAACTCGACCGTCCGGCAACGGCAGCATCTTTTTCGATGTCGTTTAAATCGTCAAAAACTTGATAACCAACCGCAAAAGCACCGGTCGCATTTTGTGCTAGGCTAAGATAAGCGTCTTGTTTTGATAAAATCAAAGCAAGTTCGATTGGCAGTCCAAGGAGCGCGCCTGATTTAGCCTTAGCTATTTTTATATAGGTTTCAATTGAGTTGATCGGTTTATTCTTATATTCAATATCATCACACTGGCCTTTAATGACCGATGATGTTCGATTGGATATTAGCGTAATTAGCTTTGGAAGTAACTTAGGATCACTAATCCCTGCCAATACACCATAAGCACTAGATAGTAGTAAATCGCCAGCACAGATAGCAACGTTGTATCCGAATTTTTTCCATACGGTTTCCACGCCGCGACGCATTTCATCCATATCCTGAATATCGTCATGTATTAGGGATGCATTGTGAAGCAATTCTGAGACCGCTGAAATGATCAGCATGTCATTGTATTTGATGTTTAACTCAAGGCAGGCCGCCAAACAAAGTCTTGCTCGCACTTTGTGTCCCGGGCTAGCTAGATGATACTTGGCTGCGTATTCAGCAGCATTAATTGTATTAGGCATTCCCTCTGGTGCAGAGGATATGTGTTTGATAACAAAGTTATCAAGATGGTTTAATAGCTCATCAAGCGAAAATTCTGTCGCTAAAAACTCGTTTGGTAAGTTAACTAATGCTTGAGCTGACATTTCTTAACCTCAATGAAAACGGGCACATCCCTAAAAATACCTCTATATTTAATAGAGATGTGGCCGCATGGTTAATATTTAATTAACACGTATTACTTCTTTTCACTTTCAGAAACTGCAACAGACCAGATGATTACACCGAAAGCAATTTTGTTTAGAACGTCAGCTAAGTTGTAAACAATATTGAGTGATTTCATGCTGCTTGCAGGATCTTGGCCTGTGAGGTAGCCAAAGTAGTAGCCAAGTGGATAGATTGCCCAACCAAATGTAACAATTAATCGCATAGTTTTAAATGCAGACTGAACACTTGCTGGAGCCTGAGCAGCATTGATTTTGCTCGCTTCACCCGCAAATACTTCATAAAGAATATAAAACCAACCTAGCATCCCAACAATAAACGCTGGCATTACATCAACATATCCAGCTTCACCAACATAGCCGCCAACTAGCATGACCAATGTACCGATCATTAGACGCCAGAAAACGCCACCTGGAACCTTAGCAATTGCTGCTAAAATTAGGTAGAACTCAATCATTAGAAGTGGCACTGTAATTAGCCAGTCGATATAGCGATAAACGGTTGGTGTTGAGCCTGTTGCAACCCAAACATCACGCATATAGAAATAGTGAACAGCCGCAACAAGTGTCACGAGGCCTGAAACAGTTAATGATGTTTTCCACTTACCAGCAACGCGGTCACGCTCAAGAAAGAAAAAAGCAGTTGAAGCAATTAAAGCCATTGAAATCAACCAAAATGAGATACCAACAAAATCACTTGATTGAAGAACTACACCGGATGTAGCGAACGCTGGTGAAGAAAAACCGAAAAGTGATACAACTCCTAGCCACATGTTTCTACTCGAAATTTTTAAATCTTTAATCATTTAAATCTCCTCAAAGAATACTTTTTTTGTAGTTACAGATCTCTTACACTTTTTACAGCACAGTTACATTACTCCCATTTTTGGATAATAAAAACCTTAAGAAATAAATGGTTTTATTGGGTATTTATTAGATTGGCTTGATGGCTGTGGTGCCAGAATTTTAGATGGGGTAACTTAAAAGTGGTGAAGCCAATATCACAGTAGTGAATTGCATAACCCATATAAATTACGAAATAGAGCTTAGATATATAGCCGTAAAACAGGCCTGATTATCTAAATCCGTGATTTGGAAACATCTCGCGTATTAAGAACTGCTCAAGCTCAGCCGTGTCTTCCAGCCTAGCGGATTTGGTGATGGTGCGACCTTGTCTCTGCGACTCCCACTCAAAGTCGCCGCTGTAGTCCTTGCGAATAATTAATATCATGCGCCTGACGATTGCCAGCTCAATTGATTCGTGGGGCTTGGCCTGCACGTCAAATATTTCCAGTCGCGCATTGTTATAGTTATTCTTCCAACCTTTGAAGCTAAATTGCGCAGTATGAAGCCCCACTTCCCGAATCTGAAAAATGCCATTGGTGCCATCTTGCGCTAAGTTACGCTTGATTATCGCATCGCGTTGGTCTTCATGAGGCGTACCTCGTTCTTTAGCCGTTGCGGCTTGCTCTTCTGATTGTCGTCGCTGACGGTTTGCATTCACAAGCGCCATCATGTCAACGGGTTGATCTGATGGTGTCGGCTTCGTTGCTTCTGGTTGTTTAATCGGCACCTGAAACTGACTGTTGCTTTGGGGTTTTTGCGCTGCCATCACGGGCGGTGGGGGCGCTTCTTTTTTAACTGCTTTTTTACGCTTAGGCTCTTGTTTTGGGGGCTCGGGTTTTGCAGGCTCTGGCTCCGCCAATTTTTGTGGCTGAGGTTTATTGAGTGTAATGGTCAGTGCCTGTGGTGGCGGAAAAACGCTGTTGGGTTTGATGATTTGCGGCAATACAAAAAATAAAATCACCGCGTGGATCAGTATTGAAATAGCAATTGCAATGCTGGTGTTGCGACTAATACGAATATTAAGGTGAGCATCGCCGACAGGCGGCAAGTAAAAAGCATGCGCTACCGAGCCTAGATTGGCATTAAGCTCGGCAATTTTTTGGGCGCGTGTTGTCCAAGGCAGTTTCATTGATTGCTTCGCTTAATTAGACTGAATTATAGTTTTTCAATCTTAGCTAATGAGCGGTTAACGGCAACAAATGAACCAAGCCAGCCCAAGCTAATAGCGCTTAATAACATGGCTAAAGTAATTGTTACATTTGGCATGGATAGTCTAAATTGACTGGCATATAAATCTGCAATTTCCGTCACTGAGGTGTTGAATAATTGCACCACGGCGAGGACGATTAGCCAAGCCGCTAAGCCCCCACCAAGGCCATATAATGTACCTGCATATAAAAATGGGCGACGAATGAATTGGTTGGTTGCGCCGATCAGTTTGCTGACCTCAATTTCTTCCAGTTGCGTCATGATTTGCAGGCGGATGGTGTTGCCGATAATCGCAACTAAGGCAAAGCCAAGCAATGCCACCAACACAAAAATCGCTTTTTTGCCTAACTTTAGCACGGTGTCTAAACGTTTAATCCAGTTTGCGTCTACTTGCGCTAACTCCACGCCTTCCCATTGCTGCATCTCTTGCTGCAAGCGTTTTACGTTCTCTGGTTTGATGTCTTTAGGCGTCACGAAATAAGCATCAGGCAGCGGATTTTTATCCAAGCTTGCACCAATATCCGCCGTATTGGCATTTTGCTGCATTTGCTCCCAAGCAGTTTCTTTAGTCACAAATTCATATTTTGCGATGCCAGCATGTTTTTTTAACTGTTCACTGATGGCTTGATTTGTGCTGCTAGACGCGTCAAGTTTTAAAAACAAACTCAATTGAGGTTTGCTTTCTATCCCACCTGCTAATTGGCCTAGGTTATCTACAATTGTGAATAAGATCGCAGGCAATGAAAGCGTAACGCCCATCACACAGCACATTAAAACCGTGCCGAGTAGATTTTGACGCATGCGCCCAAGCACCATTCGCAGTGGCTGCATATGTTGGTTTAGCCATTGGTTCATGCTGTTAATTCTCCATGTTGCAAATGCAATACTTTGACCACATTCTGCATATTATCTGGGATGTTGTGCGGCAGTTCGTGGCTCGCAATGATTACCGTCACGCCCACTTGCTGGAAAGCGTATAAAACGCCCAAAATGTCAGCAGCATAACCTTCATCCAAATTACCTGTCGGCTCATCGGCAATCAAAATTGCTGGGCGACTTACCACCGCGCGCGCAATGGCTAAGCGTTGTTGTTCGCCACCTGAAAGCGTAATCGGCATGGATTTTTCTTTTGAGAGTAAGCCAACTTTGTCTAGTGCTGCACGAATGCGTTTTGCCGCTTCCTCTCCCAAAATGCCATTGATATGCAATGGCAAAGCAACGTTGTCGAAACAGTTACGGTCGTAGAGTAATTTGTGGTCTTGGAAAATCAAACCAAAATTACGGCGTAAGTAAGGAATTGCCGCCGCTTTTAGTTGGCTGACGTTTTGGTTGTTAATGAGCACCGTGCCAGAGGTTGGGCGCTCTAATCCCGCAATCAATTTGAGCAGCGTGCTTTTACCAGCGCCGGAAGCGCCTGTGACAAACACCAAGTCACCTTGCTCGATTTCAAACGAGGTGTTCTTAATTGCGTCAAAGCTTCCTGGATAACGTTTGCTGACTCGGTCGAATTTAATCATTCAAATAATGCCTCTACAAATTCACTTGCCTTGAATGGGCGTAAATCTTCGATCGATTCGCCCACACCAATAAATCTAATTGGGATTGGTCTCGTTTTTGCGATGGCGGCAATCACGCCGCCCTTAGCTGTGCCATCAAGCTTACTTAACACTAAACCCGTCACCCCAAGCGCATCATCAAATGCCTTAACTTGCATCAACGCATTTTGCCCTGTGTTGGCGTCCAGCACGAGTAGCACCTCATGCGGCGCACCAGGCAATGCTTTATTAATGACGCGTTTAACCTTGCTAATCTCTTCCATTAGATTGAGCTGTGTTGGCAAGCGCCCCGCGGTGTCTGCCAACACAATATCAATATTCTTTGCTTTCGCTGAGTTGATCGCATCAAAAATCACCGCCGCCGCATCGCCGCCTTCACTCGAGACCACATGCACGTCGTTACGTTCGCCCCAGGCCTGTAACTGCTCGCGAGCGGCAGCTCTAAAGGTATCACCTGCAGCAATCAACACTGATTTACCTTTTGCTTGAAATAAATGGGTGAGTTTGCCGATGGTGGTCGTTTTGCCTGCGCCGTTAACGCCTGTGAGCATAATCACAAAGGGTTGGTGTTCCGAAGTGATGAGCGGTTTTTCTAAAGGCGCTAACAACGCCATGAGAGAATCTTTGAGTGCAGCCTTGAGCTGTGTGGTGTCGCTTAAGGCTTGGCGTGCAACACGCTGCTTGATGTCGTCAAGTAATGCTTGTGTGGCGGAGATGCCAACATCGGAGGTAAGTAAGATGGTCTCGAGTTCTTCGTAAACATCTGCATCAATCTTGCCACCACCAAATAGACTGGCAAGCTGATTGCCTAGCTGGCTGCGCGTGCGTGAAAGCCCCTGTTTAAGGCGCTCAGCCCAGCTTATTTGTGCTGGCGCTTCGGCTTTGCTTAGCGCTTCAGGGGTTTTATCTTTTTTGAAAAAGTCGAACATAGCATCTTATCGATTGAATTAACGCTATTTTAGTCGCAAAGCCACCCGCACGCTATCGTCTTGATGGCGTTTTTGCGGGGTGAATTGTTTTTAGGCTGATGCTGTGTTGTCTACAAAAACGCGAACATTGCGCGGATAAATAAACACCTGCTCGCCAGTGCTCAGGCCAAGTTCGCGGAAGCGTTCTTGGGTGAGTTCTGCTTCGATCACGGCATCCTGGCCTAGCTGTTGCAGTTCAAGTCTTACCAATGGGCCAATCGCATGTATGTAATTCACTTTAGCTTCAAAGGCTGGCGCAGTGCCGTTTTTGATTCTTTGCACATCAATATCATGCGGACGGATGAAAGCAAGTGCCGCGCCATCCGCTTGCTGATTTTCTTTATCGAGCTTGATATTTAAGCCGCCAATGCTGGCTTCGCCTTTTACTACATTGCTATTAAACTGATTCACGTGCCCCAGGAAGTTGTAGACATAAGCTGTTGCTGGTTTGTCATACACTTCCTGCGGTGTGCCGATCTGCTCAACCTTGCCCTTGTTCATGACCACAATACGGTCAGCCACTTCGAGTGCTTCCTCTTGGTCGTGCGTCACAAATACGCTGGTGATGTGTAGCTCGTCATGCAGACGACGTAGCCAGCGGCGAAGTTCTTTACGGACCTTTGCATCTAGCGCGCCGAAGGGTTCATCGAGTAGCAAAACTTTTGGTTCAACCGCTAAGGCACGCGCCAAAGCGATACGTTGACGTTGACCACCTGAAAGCTGAGGTGGGTAGCGGTCCGCAAGCCAATCTAATTGCACGAGCTCAAGTAGCTCATGGACACGGCGTTTGATTTCTGCATCGCTAGGTCGTGTCTCTTTTGGACGCACTCTTAAACCAAATGCGACGTTTTCAAACACGGTCATGTGGCGGAAGAGGGCGTAATGTTGGAATACAAAGCCAACTTGGCGTTCACGTACGTCACGCTCCGTGGTGTCTTTGCCATGAAAATGAATGCTGCCAGCATCGGGCGCCTCTAGGCCTGCAATAATTCGTAGCAATGTGGTCTTTCCGCAACCAGAAGGGCCAAGGAGCGCAACAAGCTCACCGCTAGGCACATCTAGTGTCACATCATTAAGCGCACTAAAGTCACCAAAATTTTTCTTCACATTACGGATTTCGATACTCATCAATATTCCCTCTTTAAATGCTTGCTACTAATTTTTTTCTACAGCACGTGCACTGCGTGCCGCGTACCATTCAACGATAGATTTCAACACTAAGGTGACGAGTGCTAATAAAGCTAGCACTGAGGCCACAGCAAAGGCCGCTGCGTAGTTGTACTCGTTATATAAAATTTCGACATGAAGCGGCAGTGTATTAGTCATGCCACGAATATGCCCGGAAACCACAGACACTGCGCCGAACTCACCCATTGCACGTGCGTTGGTGAGAATGACCCCGTAGAGCAGGCCCCATTTGATGTTCGGTAAAGTTACCCGCCAAAGAATTTGCCAGCCAGAAGCGCCAAGCACAAGCGCAGCCTCCTCTTCATCTTTGCCTTGTGCTTGCATGAGTGGAATCAGCTCACGTGCGACAAATGGGAAGGTCACAAAGATAGTGGCTAATACAATGCCAGGGATCGCAAAGATCACTTTCATGTCATGGTCTGAAAGCCACTGGCCAAACCAACCTTGTAGGCCAAAAATCAGCACGTAAATCAAACCCGCAATCACCGGCGAAACAGCAAAAGGAAGATCAATTAAAGTGATGAGGATACTCTTGCCCTTGAACTCGAATTTAGCAATCGCCCAAGCGGCGGCAACACCAAATACCAAGTTAAGTGGCACGGCGATAAGCGCTGCAATAAAGGTGAGCTTCATTGCGGATAATGCATCGGCATCAGCAAGCGCTGTAATGTAAGTATAAAAGCCCTTGCGCAAAGCCTCGGAAAATACCGCTGCAAGTGGCATAAATAAAAATAAGCTTAAAAACAACAACGTGGTGGCGATGAGCGCCCATCTAACCCAAACAGGCTCTGACGTGGCGCGGCTTTTGGCGACTCTTGCGCTGTATTTAGAAAACTGCGTTGTACTAATTCCTGACATTCTTCTTATCCTTAAATGGCGCTAGCGTTGCGGCGACTGCTCCACCATTGCAAGCCATTAATCGCGAGCAATAATAGGAATGAAATGATGAGCATCACCACAGCAACCGCGGTTGCCCCTGCGTAGTCATACTGCTCTAGCTTGGTGATGATAATGAGCGGGGTGATTTCTGACACCATCGGCATATTGCCCGCAATAAAGATCACGGAGCCATACTCGCCAATCGCGCGGGCAAAGGCTAATGAAAAGCCTGTGAGCAGGGCAGGCGCAATCGCAGGAAAAATAATCTTAGTAAACGTTTGCCAGCGATTTGCACCCAGGCTTGCTGCGGCCTCTTCGGTTTCTGCTTCTAAATCTTCTAATACCGGTTGAACTGTTCGAACTACAAAGGGCAATCCAATAAAGGTTAAAGCAATGACAACACCAAGAGGCGTGAATGCAACCTTAATGCCGTGCGGGGCAAGCAGGCTGCCAATCCAGCCATTTGGGGCATAAATGGCCGTTAATGCGATACCCGCCACCGCAGTTGGTAATGCAAAGGGCAAATCTACCATGGCGTCAATAATGCGTTTGCCTGGGAATGTGTAGCGGGTCAGGACCCAGGCAGTGAGAAGACCAAATAAGGCGTTAATCGAGGCGCCAATGAGCGACGCGCCAAAGGTGAGCTTGTAAGACGCGACAACCCTTGGGGATGCGACTGCTACCCAAAACTCGTGCAGGCTTAATGAACTGGTTTTAATGAAAGCGGCTGACAGTGGAATTAGCACAATCAAGCTTAAATAAAAGATAGTGAACCCCAAGGAAAGGTTAAATCCTGGGAGCACGTTGTTATGTTTTTTTGCCATAATATAAAACCGTTGGTGAAAAATAGCGCTTAGTTTATAAGACTTCTTTATTTATATTTAATAACTATTATGAATAACTATATTCTTTGTAGTTATAATAGTTGTAAACACCACAACCATCGAGACGCAATGCACCTCATCATCAATTGGCAAAACTTCACCCCTGACTCATCACTCGTTGGTGGCATGCTTATCGGCTTAGCGTCGGCGTTATTGGTGGTGTTCAGAGGAAAGATTGCTGGTATTAGCGGCATACTCGGCGGTCTAATTGATTCGGATAGTAATGCCAACAGTCATCGCCTTTGGAGGGCGCTTTTCCTATTCGGCATTGTAGGCTCAAGTTTTGTATATGAGTTTTTCTCGCCTTTGCCGCAGTCAAATATTTCGGCTTCATTCGGCACCTTAATCGTCGCGGGGCTTTTGGTAGGCTTTGGAACGCGGATGGGTTCTGGGTGCACTAGCGGACATGGTATCTGTGGACTAAGCCGTCTGTCATTCAGGTCTTTAATTGCGACAATCAGCTTTATGTTTTCGGGCTTTGTTGTTTGTTACTTATTTATGCATGTTTTAAGGATGAGTTAACC
>RFOR01000050.1 GCA_009926525.1 Methylophilaceae bacterium | reverse complement strand
AAATAAACCCTAAAACACATAGGCTTATTATGTTTTAGCATTCAAAAAACTAAATATTTGAAAAGCGCATTGAAAGGTCGATGGCTTGAATGTTTTTTGTGAGACTGCCGATAGAAATTCTATCTACGCCAGTGAGCGCAACATCTCTCACGTTTGATAGATCAATCCCGCCAGAAGCTTCAAGAATGGCGCGATTGCAATTGAGCGCCACAGCGGCTTTAAGCATGCATGTGTCAAAGTTATCCAGAAGGATTAATGTTGCGCCTGCATTTAATGCACTTTCTAATTCCGCTAAATTTTCCACTTCAATTTGGATGCTTAAATGATTGTCCTGTTGAGCCGCAATTTTATTGGCTTCTGCAAGCACTGCCTCAATGCTGCATGCTGCGGCAATATGATTTTCTTTAATCAAAATCCCGTCGTAAAGTCCGATGCGTTGATTTAAGCCACCGCCAACGGCCACCGCATATTTTTGCGCAAT
Source organism: Methylophilaceae bacterium (assembly GCA_009926525.1). GTDB lineage: Bacteria > Pseudomonadota > Gammaproteobacteria > Burkholderiales > Methylophilaceae > Methylopumilus_A. Next base: position 4,914 of record RFOR01000050.1, on the reverse strand, counting down.
GCGTAAGCCAGGAATGGTTTTGCGCGTATCTAAAATGTGGGCCTTGGTGCCGCTAATGGCTTCAACATATTGCTTGGTTGCGGTAGCTGTTGCCGACAGGGTTTGCAAAAAGTTTAAAGCGCAACGCTCGGCACTTAGCATTTCATTCGCTTGGCCTTTTAGCGTGCAAAGCGTTTGATTGGATTTGACTGATTCACCTTCTTTGACTTGCCAAAAGATAGTAATGCTAGGCGCGATTTGCTTAAAGCATTCTTCCACCCAAGGGATTCCACAAATCACTGCAGCTTCACGAGAAATAATGCTGGCTTCAGCAAGTAGGTTAGGCGCGATGAGTTTCGCAGTGAAGTCCTTGGCATCAGTACCAGTACCGCTCAAATCTTCAATGATGGCGGCATTTACATTAGCCTTGATAGTCTCTGCCAATAATCGCTTGCTGATTAGTTCGTTCATAAATTCCATTATAATGAGAATCCGCTAAAGATGTCTCGATAGCGCTTTTAGAAAAGTGAAACAGATTACATGAAGCTTTTATACTCACTCACTAGCCCTTATGCGCGCAAAGTTCGTATTGTTGCGTCTGAAAAACGTATTGCGATTGATTTGGAGCAAGTTGTATTGGCTGATCCAGACTGTTCTGTGTTTAAGCATAATCCCCTAGGTAAAATCCCAGTGTTGATTATGGACGACGGTGAGAGTTTATATGATTCAAGCGTGATTGTTGATTACCTAGATCAGCGCACGCCAGTTTCCCACCTCGTTCCGCAGGATACCAAGCTTAGGTTTCAAGTTAAACGCTGGGAGTCTTTGGCGGATGGTGTTTGTGATGCGGGTGTTGCTGTAATGCTAGAGCAACGGCGCCCAGAAAACTTACAAGACCTAAGCTGGATTAACAAACAATGGACTAAAGTTGAGCGTGGCTTGCAGGTGCTTAATGATGATTTAGGCCAGAACAAATTCTGTGTCGCAGATACCTTTAGCTTAGCCGACATCGCCATAGTTTGCGTATTGGGTTATTTGGATTTACGCTTTGGCAGCAAGCTTGACTTGGATAATCGTTACCCAAATTTAGCAAGACTTGATGCTTCACTTGCTTCCCGCGCTTCAATTGCAGGAACAGTGCCGCCTAAGGCTTAAATAGACCCAGTAATAATTCCGCCGCCCAAACAGACGTTGCTTTCATACACAACGGCTGATTGGCCAGGTGTAATTGCCCATTGTTTTTGACCAAACTTAATCTCTACAAAATCATTGCCTAGACGTTCAATTTCACATGGTGCGTCTAGCTGACGATAGCGCGTTTTTGCTGCGTATACCCAATTGGTTCTGGGCTGTTCACCGCTAATCCAATGCACTTGGCCAGCTTGTAAACCATCATTGAGTAGGAGAGGGTGTTCATGACCTTGCACTACAATCAATACATTATTTTTCATGTCTTTTTGAGCAACAAACCAGGGCTCGCCATTGCTCTCTCTTGAGCCACCAATTTTCAATCCTTGGCGTTGACCTAGTGTGTAATACATCAAACCATCATGCTTCCCTACCACCTTGCCATCAGGTGTTTTCATTTCGCCCGGTTCGCGTGGTAAATAGCGACTTAAAAATTCTTGGAATGGGCGTTCACCGATAAAGCAAATGCCGGTGGAGTCTTTTTTTTCGCTGGTGGCTAGGCCTGCTTTGCGCGCGATTTCTCTTACTTCACGTTTAAGTAAATGGCCTAGTGGGAATAGCGTTTTTGAAAGCTGTGCTTGATTCAAGCGATGTAAAAAATAGCTTTGGTCCTTGCTGCCATCTTCGGCTTTAAGCAGTTGATATTTGCCCGCTTCAAATGGATTTTCGCGTACTTGTGCATAATGCCCTGTGGCGATTAAGTCCGCGCCTAAGCCCATGGCATGATCTAAAAAAGCTTTGAATTTAATCTCGGCATTACACAAAATATCTGGATTAGGCGTTCGGCCTGCTTGATATTCATCTAAGAAGTTTTGAAATACGCGCTCTTTATATTCTTTACTGAAATTTACAGCTTCGATTTCAATGCCGATTTTGTCCGCAACGGAAACTGCATCAATTAAATCCTGTTTGGATGAGCAGTATTCGTCGGTGTCGTCGTCTTCCCAGTTTTTCATGAATAGGCCTACCACGTCATAGCCTTGTTGCTTGAGCAGCAAAGCAGTGACTGAGGAATCCACCCCACCAGAAAGGCCAACGACAACTCTTTTGTTTTTCATAAATTCTTTTGCTTTATAAATGAGCTTTTGTTTTACAGATGAGAAAGTAGAGTTAAAGGAAAACGCTTACCAGCCAAATAATCTTCTACACATTTTAATACTTGCGGACTGCGATGGATGGCGTGGCTTGCACGCAAATCATCAGCGCTCATCCAAACTGCGCGAATAATACCATCATCTAAAGCACGTTCAGGATGATGTGCTCCAAGCTTACCAATAAAGGCAAAGCGCAAGTAGGTAATATCTTTGGCTGGGCGTTGCCAATGATAAATGCCCAATAATTCTGTAGGCGTAAAGTCGTAAGCAGTCTCTTCGAGCGTCTCTCGCGTCACGCCTTGCAGAATTGTCTCGCCTTCGTCTAAATGGCCTGCGGGCTGATTGATACGAATGCCTTCAGCAGTATTTTCTTCCACCATTAAAAAACAGCCGTCTTGTTCGATAATGGCGGCAACAGTGGTGTTGGGTTTCCAAATCATTGAGATACTTTAAAGCTTAAAACGACATTTTACCGCTAGCAGGCTGAGTAAACCAGCAAGGCTTATATTTATGATTTGTTTGTTGGTAGATATGTCGGCTTCAGTTAGTATTCTTCTCGACTCTGAAAAATGAAACATTAAAAAATGCAGGAAAAGATGCATCTCAATATGATTTATCTGGCCTCACGCTCTCCAAGGCGTGCTGAATTGCTTCAACAAATTGGTGTCGAGTTTATTATCTTGCCTTCGGATACTGATGAAACTCCGCTACTCAATGAACAGTCAGAAACATATGTATTGCGTCTTGCGGCAGAAAAAGCACAAGCTTGTTATGATGTTTTAATTGCCAAATCAGCGCCTATTTATCCTGTTTTAGCGGCAGATACCACGGTAAGCTTAGATGGAAAAATATTAGGCAAGCCGCAAAATGATGACGAAGCTTTTCAGATGCTATCTAGCATGTCAGGCCGATGCCACGAAGTGCATACGGGGATTGCTGTCGCCACACATGAGGGGGTGAAGGTGGCGATTTCAACGACTCAAGTTGAGATGACGAAACTGTCTGATGAAACGATTTTGGCCTATATCGCCACAGGCGAGCCACGTGACAAAGCCGGCGCTTATGGCATCCAAGGTTTAGCTGGCGCGCTGATTAAGCGCATTGAAGGTAGCTACTCAGGTGTGATGGGATTGCCCATCTATGAAACCTCACAGCTGCTATTTCAAGCAGGAATTCGCATTTTATAATGCAAAAAATTAAGAATTAAAAATACCAAAGTGAGTTGAGATGAGTGAAGAGATTTTAATCAACGTCACCCCGCAGGAGACGCGGGTGGCGATTGTCGAGCAAGGCATCGTCCAAGAGTTACATATTGAACGTAGCACTTCATTGGGCTTGGTGGGTAATATTTACCGTGGTTCGGTCTGCCGTGTATTGCCGGGCATGCAGTCAGCATTTGTGGAAATTGGTTTGCAACGCGCCGCCTTTTTGCACGTGGCGGATGTGCTGGAGTGCACCAATACCGATCAGGAAAAAACTATTCAAGAGGTATTGCACGAAGGTCAGCCTTTGATGGTGCAAGTTGTGAAAGAGCCTATCGGTACCAAAGGCGCTCGCCTTACCACGCAAATCAGTATCGCAGGTCGTTTCCTCGTTTACTTACCACAACAAGATCACATTGGCGTTTCTCAGCGCATTGAAGATGAAGCGGAACGCGAAATTTTGCGTGATCGTTTAATTGGTCTTTTGCCTGAAAATCATGCGGGAGGTTACATTATTCGCACCATGTCTGAAACAGCAAGCGACGAAGAACTGTTAGCTGATATCGCTTATTTGGATAAGGTATGGAGCAATATTCAAGCCGCTAGTCATGGCGCTTCTGAACGCTCTTTGGTATTCCAAGACTTGAATTTGCCGATGCGAATATTACGTGATGTGGTGAATGAAAAAACTGACCGCATTGTAGTGGATTCGAGAGAGACTTTCCAAAAACTGTCTGAGTTTGCAGAGCTTTATGCAGCTGGCGCAGTGACTCGTCTTGAGCATTATCAAGGCGAGCGCCCATTATTCGACATGTACAACGTGGAAATAGAAATTGAAAAGGCCATGTCACGCAAAGTGGAGCTTAAATCCGGCGGCTATTTGATATTTGATCAAACTGAAGCGCTTACCACTGTGGATGTGAATACTGGCGGTTTTGTGAGCGGGAAGAGTTTATCAGACACCATTTTTAAAACGAATCTAGAAGCTTCTCAATGCATCGCACGCCAACTAAGGCTTCGCAATCTTGGTGGCATCATCATTGTTGACTTCATTGATATGGATGAAGATAGTCAGCGTGAAGCTGTAATGAATGAGCTCAAGCGTGCCGTAGAAAAAGACCGCGCAAGAATTAGTGTGAGTGGATTTTCTGCTTTGGGCTTGGTGGAAATGACGCGTAAACGGACGCGTGAAAGTTTGGCGCATATTCTTTGTGAGCCATGCCCAAGTTGCCGCGGGCGTGGTGAGCTCAAAACTGCACAAACCGTTGCCCTGAACACGGCGCAGCTAAATGCTCTGGGAACAGCCAACGTAGCGGTCCTGAGCACCGCACAAATAGCGAGCCTGACCACAGCCACCGTAGCCGCGCTCACGACGGAGAGCCTCAACGCCCTGAACACGCTCACGCTGCAGGCGCTCAATTCTGCGCAAATCATTGGCTTGACGACCGATC
>RFOR01000049.1 GCA_009926525.1 Methylophilaceae bacterium | reverse complement strand
GGCGAAGTGGGTGTGGACATTTACAATCTTACTAAGTACACACGTTCTAACCAAAACACTAATATTAACCAACGTCCTTTAGTGAATGTAGGTGATGTATTAGCTCGCGGCGATGTTATTGCCGATGGCGCATCAACTGACATGGGCGAATTAGCACTTGGTCAAAACATGCTCGTCGCATTTATGCCATGGAATGGTTATAACTACGAAGATTCGATCTTAATTTCAGAGCGCGTTGTAGCTGATGATCGTTACACTTCAATTCATATTGAAGAGTTGTCAGTGGTTGCTCGTGATACGAAGTTAGGTGCGGAAGAAATCACACGTGATATTTCAAACTTGTCTGAGCGTATGCTTGGTCGTTTGGATGAATCAGGCATTATTTACATCGGTGCTGAAGTTGAAGCTGGTGATGTATTGGTTGGTAAGGTTACGCCAAAAGGTGAAACACAACTTACACCAGAAGAAAAACTACTTCGTGCGATTTTTGGTGAAAAAGCTTCTGATGTTAAAGATACGAGCTTGCGCGTGCCATCTGGTATGTCAGGCACTGTCATTGACGTTCAAGTGTTCACTCGCGAAGGTATCGACCGCGATACCCGTGCTCAACAAATCATTGATGACCAATTAGGCCATTACAAACAAGATTTGGCCGACCAAATGCGCATTGTTGAAGATGACGCATTCGGTCGTATTCAACGCTTAATCGAAGGTAAAGCTGCTACTGGCGGCCCTAACAAACTGAAAAAAGGTGAAACAGTGACTGCAGAATACCTGCAAGGCATTGGTCGCTATGATTGGTTTGATATTCGTTTAGCTGATGAAGAGGCTGCGGGCCAACTTGAACAATTGAAAGACAGCTTGTCACAAGCGCGTGTTGAGTTCGATAGCCGTTTTGAAGAGAAAAAACGTAAATTGACCCAAGGCGATGATTTGCAAGCTGGCGTTCAAAAAATGGTGAAAGTTTATATCGCTGTTAAACGTCGTATTCAGCCTGGCGATAAAATGGCTGGTCGTCACGGTAACAAAGGTGTTATCTCTAAGATTGCTCCTGTTGAAGACATGCCGCACATGGCAGACGGTACCCCGGTGGATATCGTGTTGAACCCACTTGGCGTTCCATCACGTATGAATATCGGTCAGATTCTTGAAACCCACTTAGGTTGGGCTGCTAAGGGTCTTGGTATGCGCATTGGTGAAATGCTTGCTACTCAGGCTAAAGTTTCAGAAGTGCGTAAGTTCTTAGATCAAATCTACAACGATAGCAACGGTAAAGGCGAAGACATTAAGTCATTGTCTGATAAAGAAGTGCTGGACTTAGCGAAAAATCTAGAACGCGGCGTACCTTTTGCAACGCCAGTATTTGACGGTGCAACCGAGTTAGATATTAAAGCAATGCTTGATTTGGCTTTCCCAGATGAAGATCCACGTACTAAACAATTGAAGTTCTCTGCTGGTAAAACACAGGTTCAATTGATTGATGGCCGTACTGGTGATCCGTTTGAGCGTCCAGTCACTGTGGGTTATATGCATGTATTGAAATTGCATCACTTGGTTGATGACAAGATGCATGCGCGTTCTACAGGTCCGTACAGTTTGGTTACGCAACAACCATTGGGCGGTAAAGCTCAATTCGGTGGTCAGCGCTTTGGTGAGATGGAAGTCTGGGCATTGGAGGCTTATGGCGCTTCATACACCTTACAAGAAATGCTCACAGTGAAGTCTGATGACGTTTCCGGCCGTACCAAGGTTTATGAAAATATCGTGAAGGGCGAACATAAGATTGATGCTGGCATGCCAGAGTCATTCAACGTGTTGGTGAAAGAAATTCGCTCACTCGCTATCGATATCGACCTTGATCGTAACTAACAGTATAGGCATTCGCTCAAGCGAAACTAAGGAGATTAAATGAAAGCTCTATTAGACTTATTTAAGCAAGTCACTCAAGAAGAAGAATTTGACGCGATTAAGATCGCGCTTGCTTCTCCTGAGAAAATTCGCTCATGGTCCTATGGTGAAGTTAAAAAGCCAGAAACCATTAATTACCGTACCTTCAAGCCAGAGCGTGATGGTTTGTTCTGCGCAAAAATCTTTGGCCCTATCAAAGATTACGAGTGCTTGTGCGGTAAATACAAACGCTTAAAACACCGTGGTGTGATTTGTGAAAAATGTGGTGTTGAAGTCACCTTGTCAAAAGTACGTCGTGAACGTATGGCACACATTGAATTGGCTAGCCCAGTTGCACATATCTGGTTCTTAAAGAGCTTACCAAGCCGTCTAGGTATGGTGCTTGATATTGCATTGCGTGATATCGAACGTGTGCTTTATTTTGAAGCATACATTGTGATTGAACCAGGCATGACACCTCTTACTCGTGGTCAATTGCTCACAGAAGATGATTATCTCGCTAAAGTTGAAGAGTACGGCGATGAGTTCAATGCGGTGATGGGTGCTGAAGCTGTGCGTGAACTACTCCGCACAATGGATGTGCACAATGAAATTGAAACCTTGCGTCAAGATTTAGGCGCAACTGGTTCTGAAGCAAAAATCAAGAAAATTGCAAAACGCTTGAAAGTTCTAGAAGCATTCCAAAAATCTGGCATTAAGCCAGAGTGGATGATTCTTGAAGTATTGCCAGTATTGCCACCAGAGCTACGTCCGTTAGTGCCATTGGATGGCGGTCGTTTTGCGACTTCAGATTTGAACGATTTATATCGTCGCGTGATTAACCGTAACAACCGTCTAAAACGCTTGTTAGAGTTAAAAGCACCAGAAATTATTGTACGTAACGAAAAACGTATGTTGCAAGAAGCTGTGGACTCATTATTAGACAACGGTCGTCGCGGTAAAGTGATGACTGGTGCTAACAAGCGTCCATTGAAGTCTCTTGCAGACATGATCAAGGGTAAAGGCGGTCGTTTCCGTCAAAACTTACTTGGTAAGCGCGTGGATTATTCTGGTCGTTCAGTGATTGTGGTTGGTCCGCAATTGAAACTGCACCAATGCGGTCTACCTAAGAAAATGGCACTTGAGTTGTTCAAGCCATTCATTTTCCATAAGCTAGAAGTGTTGGGCTTGGCGACAACGATTAAAGCGGCGAAGAAAAAAGTTGAAGAGGAAGGTCCAGAAGTATGGGATATTCTAGAAGACGTTATTCGCGAGCATCCAGTATTACTAAACCGTGCACCTACATTGCACCGCTTAGGTATTCAAGCATTTGAACCAGTGTTGATCGAAGGTAAGGCAATTCAATTGCACCCATTGGTATGCGCTGCGTTTAACGCCGACTTTGATGGTGACCAAATGGCGGTTCACGTTCCATTGAGCTTGGAAGCGCAAATGGAAGCACGCACATTGATGCTTGCTTCAAACAACGTGCTTTCTCCAGCAAACGGCGAACCAATTATTGTGCCTTCACAAGATATCGTGTTGGGTCTTTACTACATGACGCGTGAAAAAGTTGCGGCACGTGGCGAAGGCATGCGCTTCGCTAACGTGGCTGAAGTTCAACGTGTTTATGACAGCGGTCAAATCGACTTGCACGCGAAAATCACTGTACGTATTAAAGAATACGACCTTGATTTAGATGGTACAAAACACGAGAAAATCAATCGTTACGAAACAACTGTTGGTCGTGCATTGTTATCAGAAATCATGCCGGCTGGCTTGCCATTTAGCTTGATTGACAAAGCGTTGAAGAAAAAAGAAATCTCACGCTTGATTAACTCTGGCTTCCGTAAGGTTGGTATTCGTGAAACAGTTATTTTGGCTGATAAGCTCATGGGCATGGGTTACACCTATGCGACACGTGCAGGTATTTCTATCAGCATTAACGACATGTTGGTTCCACCAGAAAAAGGTCAATTGATTGCTTCAGCTGAAGCTGAAGTGAAAGAAATTGAAGATCAATACGTTTCTGGTTTGGTCACACAAGGTGAGCGTTATAACAAGGTTGTGGATATCTGGGGTCGTGCGGGCGATAAAGTCGCTGACGCTATGATGAAGCAATTGAAAGAAGAAAACGTGCTTGATGCTACAGGTAATGTAGCGAAAGGCAAAGATGGTAAAGCATTACGCCAAGAATCATTCAACGCGATTTACATGATGGCTGACTCTGGTGCCCGCGGTTCTGCAGCTCAGGTTAGACAGCTTGCTGGTATGCGCGGTTTGATGGCAAAACCAGATGGTTCGATTATTGAAACTCCAATTATTGCGAACTTCCGTGATGGTTTGAACGTGCTGCAATACTTTATCTCAACCCACGGTGCTCGTAAGGGTCTTGCCGATACTGCGTTGAAAACAGCGAACTCAGGTTACCTGACACGTCGTTTAGTTGACGTGACACAAGACTTGGTTGTGACTGAGCATGATTGCGGTACTAGCGATGGCTTGGTAACAAAAGCGCTTGTTAAAGGTGGTGAGGTTGTTGAGCCATTACATGACCGTATATTAGGTCGTACAACAGCGCTTGATATCATCAACCCTGAAAATCAAGAAGTGGTTTACCCAGCTGGGACATTGTTGACAGAAGATGAAGTTGAGCACATCGATGCTTTAGGTGTTGATGAAGTAAAAGTGCGAACAGCGCTGACTTGCGAAACTCGTTATGGTATTTGTGCGAAATGTTACGGTCGTGACTTAGGTCGAGGTAAGTTGATTAACATGGGTGAAGCTGTTGGTGTGATTGCAGCGCAATCTATTGGTGAGCCAGGTACTCAGTTGACTATGCGTACATTCCACATCGGTGGTGCGGTATCTCGTGCTGCTTCTGTGAGCCAAGTTGAAAGTAAATCAAACGGTATCCTTCGCTTTAGCTCAACGATGCGTTATGTAACCAACGCACGTAATGAACAAGTGGTAATTTCACGTAATGGTGAAGCGATTATTCAAGATGATAACGGTCGTGAACGCGAGCGTCATAAAGTGCCTTACGGCGCAACGCTTGTAATTACCGATGGCAAGCCAATTAAGGCTGGTCAGGCCGTTGCAACGTGGGATCCGCATACTCGTCCGATCATTACTGAGTACGCAGGTCGCATTAAGTTTGAAAACGTTGAAGAAGGTATCACTGTTGCTAAACAAATCGATGAAGTGACAGGTTTATCTTCATTGGTGGTGATTGATCCGAAACAGCGTGCTGGTCAAACTAAGGGCTTACGTCCGCAAGTTAAATTGTTGGATGCCAACGGAAATGAAGTGAAGATTGCTGGCGGCGACGTTTCAGTCAACATTACATTCCAATTGGGATGTATTATTACTGTCAAAGATGGCCAAGAAGTTGGCGTGGGTGAAGTGCTAGCACGTATCCCACAAGAGTCATCTAAGACCCGCGACATTACAGGGGGCTTGCCACGTGTAGCTGAATTGTTCGAAGCGCGTTCACCAAAAGATGCAGGTTTGCTTGCAGAGGTGACTGGTACTGTTTCATTCGGTAAAGATACTAAGGGTAAACAACGTCTAGT
>RFOR01000048.1 GCA_009926525.1 Methylophilaceae bacterium | reverse complement strand
TCAGGCAGTTAAGCAACGCGCCCATAACGCCAGCTTGCGTTCTACTTTGCGCACCGCGATCAAAAAGATCATTAAAGCGGTAGAAGCTGGTGACAAAGGTGCTGCTCAAGCTGCATACTCTGAAAATGTGAGCGTTATTGATCGCATTGCAGACAAGAACATTATTCACAAGAATAAAGCTGCTCGTCACAAGAGCCGTTTGAACGCTTCAATTAAGGCAATGGCTTAATCAGTCTTGCTTTAATAAGCATCAAACAAAAAGCCGAACTAAATGTTCGGCTTTTTTATTGTCATGACTTTATCAAAGTAAAACTTAACCAATCCCCAACTCTTCACGCGCTTTAATCGCGTTCACAATAACGGTCTCTTGATCTGCGCCTATGACAGTATAGTGACCCATCTTACGACCTGGACGTGGCTCATGCTTGCCATATAAATGCAGCTTTAGTTCTGCTCGAGCAAAAATCTTATCCCAAGCTGGTTCAGCACCATTTTTCCAAACATCGCCAAGAATATTCACCATGACTGCCTGGCTATGCAAACGACTGTCGCCCAAAGGTAAGCCGACTAAAGCTCGCAATTGTTGCTCAAACTGATTGGTGACATTCGCATCAATAGTGTAATGGCCTGAGTTGTGAGGGCGTGGTGCCATTTCGTTGGCAAGCAACTCTCCATTGCTCACAAAAAACTCAACTGCAAACACACCAATGTAATCTAACTTTTCAGCAATCTTAATCGCCAATTGACGAGCCTGGTCTTGAATGGCTTTTGGCGCACGCGCTGGCACAATACTGACATCCAAAATACCATTTAAGTGGCTATTTTCTGCCAAAGGATAAGCCGCAACATTACCTTGCGCATCACGAGCTAAAACCACTGAAACCTCGTAATCCAAGCTCAACATTTTTTCTAAAACGCATTGCTCGCCTTTGAATTCTTCAAAAGCCGCTTGCGCTTGGGCTTGATTAGCAACACGCGCCTGGCCTTTGCCGTCATAGCCAAAACGTGCAACCTTCAAGATACCTGGATAAATGGCTTCACTATCCACAGGTAAATCTGATACCGCATTCACCACGACAAATGGCGCAACAGGAATCCCTGCATCACGAATAAATTGTTTTTCTAATACGCGATGTTGTGCAATGGAAACAGCTTGGGCAGAGGGTCGCACAGTGCGCTTCTGCGCCAAAGTTTCCAAGGTGCTTGCTGGAACATTTTCGAATTCAGTTGTAATCGCTTGGCAGGTTTCAGCCATTTTTTTTAATGCAGCAGTGTCATCATAAGCCGCACATAGATGCACATCAGCAGTTTTACCTGCAGGACTATTTTTATCCGGATCTAGCACGGTAACGCGGTAACCCATTTCATGTGCAGCAATCACAAAAAAGCGACCAAGCTGGCCGCCGCCCAACATGCCTAGCATTGCTGGAGGAAGGATGATATGAGAACTCAAGGCTGCTCCGTTAATGTCATGTTCAATACTTTTGCGGTTTGTGCCAAACGAAAATCTTGTAGTTTTTTAGCCAAATCTGCATCACTATTTGCCAAAATAGACACAGCGAACAAGCCCGCATTCGTTGCGCCTGCTTCACCTATGGCAAATGTAGCCACCGGAATGCCTTTCGGCATTTGCACAATAGAAAGTAAGGAGTCGTTACCTTGCAAGTGTTTACTTGCAACGGGAACGCCCAACACAGGCAATGTAGTCTTAGCAGCAACCATACCTGGCAAATGCGCAGCACCACCGGCACCAGCGATAATCACTTGAATGCCTTTAGCTGAAGCTGTTTCAGCAAATTTGAACATCAAGTCTGGTGTGCGATGTGCAGAAACCACTTGGGCTTCATACGGCACACCGAAATCTGCCAACATTTGCGCAGCCAATTTCATGGTTGGCCAGTCGCTGTCAGACCCCATAATAATGGCTACTTTTGGTGATGTTTTAGTCATGGTTACCCCAGTACTTAAATGTAAATATTACAAAAGAATCAGGTTATCTCGGTGTATCAATTCAGCTTCATCCACATAACCTAAAATTGAAACAATCTCACTGCTCGGCTGACGCAATATTCGCGTCGTTTCAGCCGATGAATAATTCACTAATCCGCGGGCGATTTCATTGCCTTGCCCATCTAAACAAGCCACAACATCTCCACGTTCAAAACTTCCTTCAACCGCTGTAACCCCAACTGGCAATAAACTTTTACCATCAGTCTGCAACACTTTCACTGCGCCAGCATCGAGTTTTAATTGGCCAGAAACACGCAAATGGTCTGCCATCCACTGTTTCTTAGCAAGCATTTTGCCTTGTTCTGCGTGAAGATGCGTGCCAATGACTTCGCCAGAAGCCAACTTAATAAGCACTTCTTTTTCACGACCAGAAGCAATAATTGTATGTGCGCCACTTCGCGCTGCTCGCTTAGCCGCCAAAATTTTAGTCAACATACCACCAGTACCTACGCTACTACCAGCACCACCAGCCATTTGCTCCAAAACTTCGTCACCGGCTGTTGCATGCTGAATAAACTTGGCATCAGGATTCTTACGTGGATCAGCTGAATATAGGCCAGCTTGATCGGTCAAAATCACCAAAGCATCTGCCTCGATAAGATTGGCTACTAAAGAGGCTAAGGTGTCGTTGTCCCCAAAACGAATCTCATCTGTGACAACGGTATCATTCTCATTAATAATAGGAATTACGCCCAAATCTAACAGGGTTCGCAATGTACTGCGCGCATTGAGGTAACGCTTACGGTCAGCCAAGTCATCGTGCGTCAACAAAACTTGCGCCGTGTGAAATGAATGCTGCGCAAAGCACGATTCGTACATTTGCACCAAGCCCATTTGCCCAACGGCGGCTGCAGCTTGCAACTCATTCACCGCTGTTGGACGCTTCTTCCAACCCAAGCGCTGCATGCCTTCAGCGACTGCGCCGCTTGAAACCAACACCACTTGTCTTGCTGGAATATCGCCATTAGCTGGACGCACTAAATGGGCGATTTGAGCCGCCCAAGCAGCAATCGCTGTTTGGTCCAAACCCTCGCCATTGTTAGTGACTAGGCTAGAACCCACCTTAATCACGATACATTTTGCGTCAGCTAATAATGATTTCATCTCACTCAAACTTTATTCTGCGCTTTCAGCTCTCTTTAATGCTGCCGCTTCTTTGCGGGCTAGCTTCTCAGCCGCTAATTTTGCTTGCTCGGCTTCTTCCTCTTCGCGTGCTTTGGCACTTACTTCTTCCACATGATCCATAATCGCATATACAAGCTCTTTACAACCTATACCGCTAATTGCTGAAGTCGCGAAAACACGGCCTTTCCAGCCATAAGCTTTGACAAAATCAGCTACTTTTTCAGCTGCGTTCTCAAGCATATCGACCTTATTTAACACTAACCAACGCGGCTTGTTATAAAGTTCCTCATCATATTTACGAAGCTCTTCTACAATCGCTTTGGCTTCAGCCACTGGATCAACCGCTTCATCATATGGTGCTAAATCCACAATATGGAGCAGTAAACGAGTACGTGCTAAATGACGTAAGAACTGGTGACCAAGGCCCGCACCTTCTGCAGCACCTTCAATCAAACCAGGAATATCGGCAATCACAAAACTGCGATTGGTATCCACGCGCACCACCCCTAAATTAGGATGCAATGTCGTAAATGGATAGTCTGCGACTTTTGGTTTAGCGGCAGAGACAGAGCGAATAAAGGTTGATTTTCCTGCATTTGGCATGCCGAGCAACCCAACATCCGCTAATACTTTAAGTTCTAGATAAAGCTCAATTTCTTCACCTGGCTCGCCTTTTGTACATTGACGAGGTGAGCGATTTAGACTGGACTTGAAGTGAATGTTGCCCAAACCGCCTTTACCGCCCTTAGCTAACATGGCACGTTGCCCATGGTCGGCCAAGTCAATCAAAGTTTGACCTGATGCTTTATCACTAATTACGGTACCAACCGGCACACGCAACACCATGTCATCACCACCAGCGCCGTAACAATCAGAGCCACGCCCATTTTCGCCACGCTGTGCCCGAAAACTACGGGTGTAGCGATAGTCGACCAAAGTATTAATGTTGCGGTCAGCCTCAAAGTACACAGAACCACCATGACCGCCATCACCGCCATTGGGTCCGCCCATAGGCTCATATTTTTCACGACGGAAAGTCGCTACACCGTTACCGCCATCACCAGCAAAAAGCTTAATGGTGGCTTCATCTATAAATTTCATTGGTCACCGCACAATTGATATCACACTTCGGACTCAGCATTGGAACTCAAGCTAACAATCCATTTAGAACTAACCGTATCATACCGCCAAGTTAGCCCCATATAAAACAAAAAAGCCCTACCAAGCGATAGGGCTTTTTATAGTGCTTGCTAGCATTAAAGCGGGATGATGCTTACCATCTTACGACGCAACGCACCTTTAACAGCGAAAGCAACTTTACCGTCAACTTTTGCAAATAGTGTGTGGTCTTTACCCATGCCTACATTTTCACCAGCGTGCATACGTGTGCCACGTTGACGAACAATGATGCTACCAGCTGAAACCTCTTGCTCACCGAAGGCTTTAACACCTAATCGTTGGGAATGTGAGTCACGACCGTTACGGGAACTCCCGCCAGCTTTCTTATGTGCCATTTTTTACTCCTTATTCAGCAGCTTTAGCTTTAGCAGCTTTAGCTTTTGCTGGTTTAGTTGAAGCGCCACCGAAATCTGCAATTTGGATTTCTGTATAGCTCTGACGATGACCTTGTGTTTTACGGTAGTGTTTACGACGACGGAATTTGAAAATCATTACCTTGTCGCCACGGCCGTGTGATAACACTTTAGCTGTCACGCTAGCGCCAGCGATTAATGGAGCACCGATAGTGACATTATCACCATCAGCCAACACTAATACTTGATCGATAGTAACGTCGCTACCAACGTCACCTGTTAATTTTTCTACCTTAAGCCTTAGGCCAGGAGTTACGCGGTACTGTTTACCGCCAGTCTTGATGACTGCATACATGATTAAGCCTCGTTTGCTACGCATTCAAATGAACTGCGCATTATACGTAAAATTAGGACTTAAGCAAATACAAAATAGGCTTTATATAAAAAACCTTAAGTGCTTAAATCCAAGGATAGATGATATTTTAGCTCCAGTAACGATATGACATGGTTTTTAGGGCTTTAAACGCATAAAAAGTCAGGCAAAATTGCCCTTATAAATGCTAAAATTGTTACAAATTTTATTGGTAACTTCAATTGTCACTTAGCCTTATTCAAGCAAGCATTGCAGACGACATGCGTACCGTCGATGACGTCATCCGCAAGTCCCTCCATTCCGAAGTCGTGCTCATCAACCAAGTGGCGGACTACATCATTAATAGCGGCGGCAAACGCCTGCGTCCTGCCTTAGTGCTTTTATCTGCAGGCGTTTTCGGCAAAATTGAGCCGCATCACCATACACTTTCTGCAGTTGTAGAATTTATTCATACCGCGACCTTATTAC
>RFOR01000047.1 GCA_009926525.1 Methylophilaceae bacterium | reverse complement strand
AAACAGCCTGATGGACTAAGCCAGTTCTCCCCGTCCAAGCATCGCTTGCTAAAGGCTCTGACAATACTGGAATAAATTTAAAGTGAGGGTACATGCTTGCCCAAGCCTTCGGCAAAGCTGGCATATAGAGGTCTTCCAAAGTTTTAGCGCCCCAATACAACACCATTTCGCGAGCTGTGTGTTGATGAAAAATGTGCTCAAGCAATCCTTTAATCGGGGCAAAACCCGTCCCGCCGGCAACAAAAATAATCGGCTTATCGCTGTCTTCACGAAGATAAAAGCTTCCAAAAGGTAAAAGCTTCCAAAAGGTCCCTCTAAACGCAAAATCGCCTTTTCTTGCATTTCTTTAAACACATATTCAGTAAATGTGCCGCCAGGCACAAGGCGTAAGTGCAACTCCAAAAACTCATCGTTATGTGGCGCATTGGCCAAAGAAAAAGCACGTCGTTTGCCGTCTTTCAAAATGAACTCAATATACTGACCCGCTAAGAACTGCATACGCTCATTACTGGGGAGCTTAAGAAATAGCGCCATCACATCATGGGAGCGCTTTTCCATCATTTGCACACGTGCAGGCATGATGCGCGGCTTAATGCCATTTAAGGCGAAAACCTCACGACACTCAATGACGGCGTCGGTCAGAGGCTTTGCACAACAAAACAATGCCAACCCTGCTTCTTTTTCAGCATCACTCAATGCCGTCGCTTGATAGTCGCCATAGTCAACCTCACCGGAGAGCACCTTGCCTTTGCAAGCGCCACAAGCGCCGTTGCGACACCCATAAGGTATATTGAGACCCGCATCGATCGCAGCGCCCAAGAAGGTTTCTTGATCTGGCACAGAATAAACATGACCACTTGGCTGAATGGTGACTTGATGAGACATTTTGAAATCCTATTATTGCATCTAAACAAATAGCCTAATTAATCTTCGCGCGTATACTCGCCCTCAATCACTTCATCGTTAGCTGCGCCTTGCTTAAAAGCCGCTTTAGATGGTGAGGGGGTGCTGGGAATCATCAATAAAATGACTGCAATCCCGTCAGTCATCACGCCGGGGATCACGAGCAAAATTCCAGCGATTAAATTTTTGACCGTGCCGAACAAGGCACTCCCAGGGCTCACACTTTGCGCCAACGTTTGCATCATACGCCCAGCAAATAACTGCTTCTCCTCTTGAATCAAGCGCCAACCCAAGAAGGTCACGATGCCTAAGTAAGCAATGAACCACCAGCCATATTGCGTGGTTAAATCAATGATTAACCATATCTCCAATACCGGAAATGCGAGTAAAATTAACATCATGAACAAACGCATGAAATATTCCCTAAATTTGCTCATTGAGCGAGTTGTTTAAGATGCCAAGCGAATCAGGCAATGATGCTATTTTAGTGCTAACCAACCTGCCCGACACAAATAGTGCAGAAAAATTAGCAGAAATTTTAATCACGAAGCAATTAGCTGCCTGCGTTAACCAACTCTCACCGTGCACGTCAACGTATCAATGGCAGGGTAAAATTGAAAAAACGAATGAGGTGCCGATGGTGATTAAAACGACTCGCCATCATTATGCTGCCTTAGAAGCGACTATTTTAGCGCATCACCCATATGAACTCCCCGAAATCATTTATGTCTCTATTGATGGTGGCTTACCCGCTTATTTAGCGTGGGTAGCCGAAATTA
The DNA here is from genome assembly GCA_009926525.1 of Methylophilaceae bacterium. Classification (GTDB taxonomy): domain Bacteria; phylum Pseudomonadota; class Gammaproteobacteria; order Burkholderiales; family Methylophilaceae; genus Methylopumilus_A. The sequence goes on along the minus strand of RFOR01000047.1, from coordinate 3,868 downwards.
ATCAGCGAGCGCTTTAATAGGATTCTTCATTTGAAACTCCCAGCATTTTTAATCGGACTCCTACTCATCAGCTTCAGTGCTGCCTTGCCAGCACTTGCTGCCGAAAGCAGCTCGTCTTCGAGCAAAACCAACTTGTTCGACATTGAAGATCAAGTATTAACACCAGACCAAGCTTTTAAATTGGCGCTAAGCCCCCAAGACAACAACACCATTCAAGCAAGCTTTACTATCGCACCTGGTCATTACCTATATCGCGATCGCATTAAATTCGAAAGCAAAAATGCAACGATAGAGAGTATTGTTTTACCGAAGGGCGAAATTAAGATGGATCCAAACTTCGGGGAAATGGAAGTGTTTCATCAAAGCTTTGTAGCTAAGATTGCACTAAAGAACATTCCCAGCAGTCTTAAAAAAGTAAGCTTACAAGCAAGCTTTCAAGGGTGCAGCGAAAAGGGCTTATGTTATTCACCCATCCATAAAACAATCGACGTTACCCTCACCAGCAACGCTGTCAGTCCAGAAATTACCAAGAACAATGATGATCAGGCAACGACCCTACTTAAGGGTGGAAAATTGTGGCTCATCATTATTGGCTTTTTTGGCTTTGGTCTCCTGTTAGCGCTTACCCCTTGTGTGCTACCGATGATTCCGATTTTATCGGGCATCATCGTTGGTGACAAAAAAGTACACCACCACGCCACTTCACGACTTCATTCCTTTAATCTTTCCTTGGCTTATGTTTTTGGCATGTCACTCAGCTACAGCTTAGCGGGTGTTGCAGCAGGACTCTCAGGTCAGTTGCTCAGTAGCGCACTACAAAGCCCATGGATACTTGGGATAACCGCCATTATTTTTGTATTGTTAGCATTCTCAATGTTTGGCTTTTATGAGCTACGCCTACCAAGCAGCATTGAAAATCGCATGGTGAATGTGGCTAACGGTATTAAAGGTGGTCAGTTTATTGGTGTGTTCAGCATGGGTGCACTCTCAGCATTAATTGTCAGCCCTTGTGTTGCCGCGCCGCTGGCTGGTGCCTTGATCTATATTAGTCAAACCCATGATGTGTTGCTGGGCGGTATCGCACTCTTTGCGCTGTCTATCGGCATGGGTGTCCCGCTATTACTGATTGGTGCCTCTGCTGGTCATGTGTTACCAAAAGCGGGCATTTGGATGACAACTGTTCGCAACTTCTTTGGCGTATTAATGCTTGGTGTCGCCATTTACATGATTTCGCCAGTGATCCCCTTAAGCCTAGAAATGCTCCTGTGGGCTGCCCTGCTCATTATTCCAGCCATTTATCTGCATGCTTTAGATCCCTTGCCTGCGAACTCAAACGCCCCATCAAGATTATTAAAAGGCGTTGGCATCATTCTTTTAGCGCTTGGACTCACTTTAATTGTTGGCGCAGCCTCTGGCGCAAAGTCCCCATGGCAGCCACTGAGCGGGCTTGTCGGCATCACTAAAAATCCATCAATCTCTTCGTTAAACTTCAAGCGCATTCATAGCATCAGTGAACTTGAAGCGCAGCTTAACAATGCGCGTGGAAAAATCGTCATGCTCGATTTTTATGCAGACTGGTGTGTGGCATGCAAAGAGCTAGAAGAGTTTACCTTTAGCGATCCTTCTGTAAAAAAAGCGCTAGAAAATACCTTACTTTTACAGGCAGATGTCACGGCAAACTCAACTGAAGAAGTCGCCTTGTTAAATAAATTCAAATTGTTTGGCCCGCCAGGCATTGTTTTCTATAACAAATCCGGTCATGAAATTGCTCCCCTTAAAGTCATTGGCTACCAAGCCCCTGAAGACTTTATTAAAGTGCTTAATCAACTAAACTCTCTAGGAGATGATGAATGCAATCCTATGGTCGCCTGCTAATCGTTCTTGCTTTATCCGTCATATCGGGCTGGTTCCTATTCCACAAAACCCCCGAAACCAGTGATACAGAGGCAAGCAATGTCGCACCCTCAGCGAGTATTAATCAAAACGTGCTCATGGATGCGAGCTTCACGGACATGAACGGTCAACAGCAAGCCCTAAAACAATGGCGTGGCAAGGTTATTGTGCTTAATTTTTGGGCAACCTGGTGTCCGCCGTGCAGAGAAGAGATGCCGGAACTCTCCACGATGCAAGAACAGTACAATAATAAAAATTTGATCATTATTGGGCTATCTACAGACGATCTCGACACCACAAAAACATTCATCAAAAAAGCGCCCGTGCGCTACCCAATTTTGGCGGGTGATATGCAGGCAATGAAGCTTGCAGAAACTTTAGGTAACAATCGAGGCATATTGCCTTATACTGTCATTGTTGATCAAAAAGGCGCCATCGTTAAGACCTTTTTCGGGCGCGTAAATCAACAACTTCTTGAAAAAACCGTCACCCCGCTACTCCAAGTTTCAGCCATCAACGAAAAACAATAAAACAGTTAATTTCTTCAAATTTCGTCAAATTGCTGTAGAATATCTTCTAATTTACGACAAACTTGAATGTTCCAAAATTGCTTTTTCTTTTGGAAATCAACGAAAATATGGCTGAAAACACTTCAAAATCCGTACTTGTTTTACATGGGCCGAACCTAAACCTTTTGGGTTTGCGTGAGCCGGATCATTACGGTAACAATACACTCGCTGATATTGATGCTTTGTTAGCGAAGCGTGCTAAAGAGGCTAAGGTTTCTTTAGTTTCATTCCAAAGCAATTCTGAAGTTGAACTCATTCAAACACTCCATGCATTAGCAGATAAAAAAGTGGATTTTATTATCATTAATCCCGCTGCTTTTACCCATACATCCGTCGCGCTTCGCGATGCGCTTTCAGCGATTAAAGTCCCTTTCGTTGAAGTCCACTTATCGAATATTTATGCACGCGAAACCTTCCGTCACCACTCCTACTTCTCAGATATCGCAGTGGGCGTCATTAGTGGCTTGGGTGCACAGGGTTATTTACTGGCTTTAGATTACGCAATTCAAACAATATCTGACTAAACGTCGGCGTTAAAATAAACGCACGCTATTAAGCGTGCATAACTGTAATAAGAGGTGAAGAGATGGATCTACGTAAACTTAAAAAACTGATTGATTTAGTCGAAGAATCTGGCATTTCAGAACTCGAACTCACAGAAGGTGAAGAAAAAGTTCGCATTAGCCGTAATCTTCCTCAGACACAAGGCATGGTGCAATATGCCCAACCTTACTTTCAACAAGCACAGCCAGCGCAAGCTGCCCCTGCTTCAGTGGCTGCTGATGCGGCGCCAGTGACTCCCGAAATCGAGGGTCATGTTGTTAAGTCTCCTATGGTGGGTACTTTCTATCGCTCACCGTCACCAGAATCAAAATCTTTTGTTGATATAGGCTCTACCGTGGGTATTGGCGATACATTATGTATTATCGAAGCAATGAAGCTTTTAAATGAGATCGAGTCTGACCACGCTGGTGTCATTAAAGCCATCCTGGTTGAGAACGGCCAACCCGTCGAATACGGCGAACCTTTATTTATCATCGGCTAAAGAGGCTTTACATGTTTGATAAAATCCTCATCGCCAATCGTGGTGAAATTGCACTGCGTATCCAACGCGCTTGTCGCGAATTGGGCATTAAAACTGTGGCTGTTCACTCAGAAGCTGACAAAGAGGCTAAGTACGTTAAATTAGCGGACGAATCCGTTTGTATCGGGCCTGCCCCATCTAGTCAAAGTTACTTGAACATTCCCGCGGTAATTAGCGCAGCCGAAGTCACAGACGCTGAAGCGATTCACCCAGGCTATGGCTTCCTTTCTGAAAACGCTGACTTCGCCGAACGTGTTGAAGAGAGTGGATTTGTATTTATTGGTCCGCGCGCCGAAACCATTCGCTTGATGGGTGACAAGGT
>RFOR01000046.1 GCA_009926525.1 Methylophilaceae bacterium | reverse complement strand
CCACGCGCGAAGGTGAGGCCTTTTTTCTCATTGACCGGAATTTGTAGCACGCCGCCTAAGTTGTATTCAACCGGATCTTCAATGGTGATAATTTTATCTTTGCCCGTATTGACCTCTGAGATGGCCGCATACAAGGTAGTGGTTTTACCGCTACCGGTCGGGCCTGTGACAAGCACCATGCCGTAAGGCTCTTGCGCCAGCGCGCGGAATTGATTACGAGTGAGTTCATCAATCCCAATGTGCTCAAGGGTCAAGCCCTTCGATTGCTCGGTCAAGGCCTTGCGATCCAAAATACGTAAGACGGCGTCTTCACCATACACACTCGGCATAATCGAGACCCGCAAATCGACTTCGCGATTTTGGATGTTGACTTTAAAACGGCCATCTTGCGGAATTCTGCGTTCGGCAATATCGAGCTCTGCCATCACTTTAATCCGCGAAATCACTTGCTCTGCCATCTCGGCACCTTGAATCGCACCGACCGTATCTAGCACACCGTCGATCCGATATTTAAGCGCCAAGCCCAGGCCTGTGGTTTCTAGGTGAATATCACTGGCACCAATTTTCATGGCATCGTACAAGGTAGAGTTGACCAAGCGAATGACCGGACTAGTATCAGCTGAAATACTACTTAAAGATAACTGCTCGACCCCTTCAATTTGGTGCAAAGCTGACTGACCGGCTTCTTCCTCACCTGCCATGACCTTATCCATGGCTTTTAGCGTTTCTTCAAAACGCGATAAGTAAGCGGATACGTCAGCATAATGCGACAAGCGCATCGCAAACGGCTCGCGGACCTTTTCCATGAGCCAGTTAGCAAGGCCTTCCGCAAATGGGTCGGCGATGGCAACCAATAACTCGCCTTGCTGGTTTCTAAGCGGAATACATTCATGCTGATACGCTTCAGCAAACGCTAACACATCAAAATCCGTGCTAAGTTCATGTAAGGCTTTGTTATCAAGGGTCACGTACTGAAACGCCGCCCCTAATGCCGCAAGAAATGCCTCTTGTGAGAGCTCGCTTTGGTCTGCCAAGACCTCAATCAAACGGCGGCGAGATTGCTGGGCAATTTGTTTTGCCTGTTGAATCGCCTCAGCGCTAATAAGCCTAGGCGCTGCTTGGTGGATGACAGGCTGGTTCATTGTATGCTTCCCGCCAAATCAAAAATCGGCATATACAGCATCAGCACCACAAACCCAATCACAAAGCCAATGAACAGCATGAGTAAGGGTTCAAATAGCTTGGTAAACCAATCTATCCAACGTGCGGTTTCTTCATCGTAAAAGCTAGAAATACGCTCCATCATTTCGCCCATCATGCCGCTGCGCTCGCCAACTCTCAGCATACGGAGTGCAACCGGGGTTGAAAGGTCATTGAGTTCCATAGCGATGGAAATGGTTTGGCCTTGGCGAATTTGTTCGGAAGCTGCCAACATGCGCACTCTTAATGCAGGAGCAAGCAGACCAGAAACCATCTTAAGCGCATTAAGAATTGGGATGCCAGCAATGAGTAGCATGCCCAAAGAGCGATAGAAGCGTGAGAGTTGATAGATTTTCATGCGCTCGCCAATGGCTGGAATTTGCCACACCATTTCCATTAACTTGGTACGCACGGACTTGAGACTTAATAAATAGGCTGCGGCAGCCATTAAGCCAAGCAAGGACATCATCAAACTAAATCCATGTTGCTCAATAAAGGTCCCCAATGACAGCAATACTTGGGATAAAAATGGCAGGTCACTACCCATGTCTTCATAAATATGAGCAAACTTAGGCACAACATACGCTACTAAAAACAGCACCACTAGGCTGCCGACCGAGAGCAACATGGCAGGATAAATCGAAGCTGAGATGACTTTCTTTTTCACCTGATCAATTTGACTCTGATAGGCGATATAACGCTTTAATGACTCGGCCATCCCACCTGTTTTTTCACTCGCTCTCAAGGCTGCCACATACAAAGGCGGAAATGCCTGTGGAAAAGACTGCATAGCGGTGGATAATGGCTGACCTTCACTTAATTGTCTAAGTACCCCTTGAAGGGTTTGCCTCACTTCGGGACGCGTTTCTTTTTCTGCAAGCGCCTCTATGGCCTCCATCAAGTTGAGTCCAGCTTCAAGCAAGGCCAGCATTTCTTGACTGAACAGCATGAGCGGAAAGCGTTCACGCTTGGTGAAGTATTTTTGCCAGCCGCCACCCGCTGGCTTGGCAGAAAAAACTGTGTAGCCTAAAGACTTGGCATTGCTAATAGCCATCTGCTCACTGACGGCATCTAGTCGTAGCGATGAATACTCTTTGCCGCGCAGTACACTGAGGTCATAAAACATAACTACCAGCTGACAATGTCCGCCATCTCATCTACGCCGCCGGGTTGACCATCTTTACCCAAAGACGATAGATCATATTCGCCGTGTTCACCGGGGGATTTATATTGGTAAGGATTACCCCAAGGATCTACAGGGACGTTTTTTTTAAGATATGGGCCTGACCAACGGGCTTCGCTCGCTGGCTTCACCATCAGCGCTGCCAAGCCTTGCTCGGTAGCTGGGTAGTGGCCAGTATCTAAACGATATTGGTCTAAGGATTTTTCTAAGGCGTCGATTTGCGCACGCGTTGCTTTGACTTCTGACTTGCCGATTTGCGCGAAATATTTAGGGCCGACATAACCAACAAGCAAGCCGATAATGACCATCACTACCAAGAGTTCTAACAAAGTAAAGCCACGCTGGCTCAAGCTTGCTTGGCTTACATTTGATCGTTTATTGCTTAATGGTCTTTTACTCAATGGATTGCACATTAGATTGCCCTTCAACATAGCAAAATCAGCTTTATTACAAGACTGATAATTCTATATGAAGAGTTTGACAGATTTGTTTCAATTAAATGACATTTTTAACTAGTTACTTGATCTATCGTCGCCAAAACGGCTGGGCAGATTGCACAAAAATGATGTAGTGCCGATTATGAACGCGCATCACCCCAGCGCAAAATACAGTCATCATCGCCAATGTAGTAGGTTCTACCACTTCTATCAACGCAGTAATTAGGCGACACGATCATTTCATAAAAGGTCTCACCTTCACTAATTCGCGTGTAATCAAACAATACTGACCGGATCACTTTGGCATTTTTACGAATATGCGAGCCATGAGAAATCCAGCACGGACCTACGATCTCAGCACCCCCATCAATACGGGCTCCTGAGGCAATATACACCGGGCCTTCGATTTTGACATTATCCCAATCTACCGAGGTATTTAAACCCACCCAAACTCCCGGCTTGACTTCTTTACCTGGGATTTTCATAAAGCTAATTTCGCCGCGTAAAACGCGCTGCAATACCTCCCAGTAGTCCGATATACGGCCAATATCTATCCAGTTGTAACTACGATTTTGCGCGTAAAAAGGCAGCCCTTTTTCTACCAGCAATGGGAATAATTGACTACCAATATCGAACACTACGCCAGGTGGAATCAGCGCGATTGCTTCTGGTTCAAAGAAATAAATGCCCGTGCTGGCAAGGTTGGAGCGCGCTTCTTCTGGCTTAGGCTTTTCCTGAAACGACAGCACGCGACCTTCCTCATCGGTCTCAACAACGCCGTAATTCACCACCTCGTTGTCAGGCACCGCCATGGTCACAATGCTCACCATAGCCTTTTTTGCTTTATGCTCTTTTAGCGCTGCGCCAATATCCAAATCAATCAAAGCATCACCACAGAGTACAATCGTTGTTTGGTCAAAAAACCCACCAAAATCTTGAATACGACGCATGCCCCCAGCTGAGCCTAATGGCGAAGGTTTAATCTCGCCATGATCGTAAACGCCTTCGAAGGAGTAGCCGATATCGACGCCCCAGCGACTACCATTACTAAAATAGTGTTCAATTTTTCGATAGGAGTGCGCGACGTTGACCATAATTTCACGCACACCATGACGTGCTAGATGCTCGATCAAGTACTCCATCACGGGCTTACCTAAAATAGGAATCATGGGCTTAGGCATGTCTTTCGTCAGTGGTCGCACCCTTGTGCCTTGGCCTGCGGCAAGAATCATGCCTTTTAGTTGCTGTGTCATTTCACTTATTTCCATTGCATTTTTTAAAAAGTTGTACAGTCCTTATGCTCGACCATAGGAGTCATCAAAACGCTCAATATCGTCTTCTCCTAAATAGCTACCTGACTGGACTTCAATAATTTCGAGCGGGATTTTTCCAGTATTTTCAAGCCTGTGCTTAATACCGAGCGGAATATAAGTAGATTCATTTTCTGTGACGGTATAGCTGATTTCGTCACGCGTGACCTTGGCCGTGCCTTTCACGACGATCCAGTGTTCGGCCCGATGATGGTGCAGCTGCAATGAGAGTTTAGCGCCTGGCTTGACCATAATACGTTTGACCTGAAAGCGATCTGCGGCATCAATGCTGTCATACCAACCCCATGGACGATAGACTTTACGATGCAAGGATCCTTCTACTCGGCCCCGCTGTTTTAACTGATCTACAATTTTCTTCACATCTTGCGTCTTACTCTTGTGGGCAACAAGCACGGCATCTGCAGTTTCTACCACCACTAAATTACTCACCCCGACGCAGGCGACTAATCGGCTCGCAGAAAAAGCTAAGGTGTCTTTGCAATCTGTTAATAACACATCGCCTTGCACGGCATTACCAGCACTATCTTTATCTAAGGCTTGCCACAAAGAATCCCATGCACCCACATCAGACCAACCTGCAGCCAGAGGAATTACGGCAGCTGAGGGTAAATTCGCTTGGCCAGCAGCGATACGCTCCATCACTGCGTAGTCAATCGAATCGCTAGGGCAGCTGTCAAACTCAGTCTTACCCACACGAACGAAGTTTCCATCCAATTGCTCACCTTGCCAAGCTGATTTACACGCAGCCAGAATATCTGGTCGGCAATTTTCCATGGCAGATAACCATACTGAGGCACGCACCATAAATAATCCGCTATTCCATAAATAGTTGCCCGCATCCACATACTTTTCTGCAGTGGCGCGATCGGGCTTTTCTACAAAGCGCGTTAACTCGAAAGCGGTTGATTGGGGCAATGATTCACCAGTTTGAATATAACCATAGCCAGTTTCTGGACAATCAGGGGTAATGCCGAATGTAACGATCATGCCCGCTGCCGCTAAACTTGCACCCTGGCGAACGGCCAATTGAAAGGCGGCATTATCAAGAATAATATGATCGGCAGGCATCACTAACAGTACAGGATCGCCTACCACACTTTCTGCTTCAAGCGCGGCTAATGTAAGCGCTGGTGCGGTATTTCTGCCTGTCGGCTCTAAAACAATCACACCTTCTTTGCCCATTAAGCGCAATTGCTCAGCAATCACAAAGCGGTACTCTTCATTGCAGACTACCATAGTTGGGGCCAATCTCAAGCCAGCGATGTCATCTAATCTGCGAACCGTACCTTGCAACAAGGAGTCCTCTCCAAATAATGGGAGCAACTGCTTGGGATATTTTTCTCGCGACATGGGCCAAAGCCTGGTTCCTGAACCGCCAGACAAAATGACGGGCTGGACTTTTAAATCTTCAGTGATGTTGGACATATCAATCGTTCTCTTCAATATTGAATCAGAAAGGGCGCATCATTGCCCTCTCGTCATTGCATTTGACGCTTCAAGGGTAGGCAAGAATAAATTGACTAGGCTTGGATAGTCAAATCAAATATATATGTCAGTGATTATCTTGATGCGATGGGTCTATTTTAAACAAAGCCTAAAAATAGAAAAATACGGCTAAAAGCCAATAGCAACAGGCAATCCCAAAGGATTGGCTTTGTTT
>RFOR01000045.1 GCA_009926525.1 Methylophilaceae bacterium | reverse complement strand
TCAGCGCGTTCTTCAATGGCACATAGCCTTGAAGAAGCTTTGCAAGTGCAGGCAAGCATTGGTTATCCAGCGATTATCCGTCCATCGTTCACGATGGGGGGTAGCGGCGGCGGAATTGCATATAACCGTGAAGAGTTTTTAACAATTTGTGAGCGCGGTCTTGAGGCTTCGCCAACCAAAGAGTTGTTGATTGAAGAGTCACTCCTTGGTTGGAAAGAGTATGAGATGGAAGTGGTGCGCGACACCAAAGATAATTGCATCATCATTTGCTCGATTGAAAACTTAGATCCAATGGGCGTGCATACTGGCGACTCAATTACTGTGGGAAAACTTAGATCCAATGGGCGTGCATACTGGCGACTCAATTACTGTGGCGCCAGCACAAACACTCACAGATAAAGAATATCAAATCATGCGTAACGCATCGCTTGCGGTGCTGCGTGAAATTGGCGTGGATACTGGCGGTTCAAACGTACAGTTTGCGATTAATCCAGAAGATGGTCGCATGATTGTCATTGAGATGAACCCGCGCGTGTCACGTTCATCAGCATTGGCTTCAAAAGCAACAGGCTTCCCAATTGCAAAAGTAGCGGCAAAACTTGCTGTGGGCTTTACATTGGATGAACTTAAGAATGAGATTACTGGTGGTGCAACCCCAGCATCATTTGAGCCATCGATTGACTATGTAGTGACTAAAATTCCACGCTTTGCATTTGAAAAATTCCCACAAGCAGATTCACGATTAACAACACAAATGAAATCTGTGGGCGAAGTAATGGCCATTGGCCGTACTTTCCAAGAATCATTCCAAAAAGCATTGCGCGGCCTTGAAGTTGGCGTTGATGGTTTAGATGAAAAAACATCCGATATCGACGAAATCCAAAAAGAACTTGGCGAACCAGGCCCGGAGCGTATTTGGTATGTGGGCGATGCTTTCCGTGCTGGTATGACGGTGGCGCAAGTGCATGATCATTCTAAAATTGATCATTGGTTCTTGGTGCAAATTGAAGACGTCATTAAGCGCGAAATAGCATTAAAAGGTCGTCATTTAGCGGATTTGGATAAAGATGCTTTGTTCCAACTAAAACGTCGTGGTTTCTCAGACCGTCGTTTAGCTGGTTTGTTGGGTACAGATCAACATGCGGTGCGTGCGTATCGACAAGCATTGAATGTGCGCCCTGTTTATAAGCGCGTGGACACTTGCGCGGCTGAATTCGCGACTAATACGGCTTATATGTACTCAACCTATGAAGAAGAGTGCGAAGCGAAGCCCAATGATAAAAAGAAAATTATGGTATTGGGCGGTGGCCCAAACCGTATTGGTCAAGGGATTGAGTTTGACTATTGCTGTGTTCATGCAGCCTTCGCAATGCGGGAAGATGGTTATGAAACCATCATGGTGAACTGTAACCCTGAAACCGTTTCTACTGATTACGATACATCTGACCGTTTATATTTTGAGCCGTTGACGCTTGAAGACGTGCTGGAAGTCGTTGCAATTGAGAAGCCGGTTGGCGTGATTGTCCAATACGGTGGCCAAACGCCACTTAAATTGGCGCGTGATTTAGAAAAAGCGGGAGTGCCAATTATTGGTACAACACCAGATGCGATTGACCGTGCAGAGGACCGCGAACGCTTCCAACAAATGTTGCAAGACCTAGGCTTAAAACAACCGCCTAACCGCACAGCAAGAACCCCAGACGAAGCCTTGCGTTTAGCGCAAGAAATTGGTTACCCATTAGTCGTGCGTCCTTCTTATGTGCTTGGTGGTCGAGCAATGGAAATCGTGCAAGAACAAGCACAGCTTGAGCGTTATATGCGCGAAGCGGTAAAAGTTTCAAATGAATCACCTGTGTTGCTAGATCGTTTCTTAAATGATGCGCTTGAAGTGGACGTTGATGCTTTGTGTGATGGCGAAGAAGTGATTATTGGCGGCATCATGGAGCACGTTGAGCAGGCAGGGGTGCACTCAGGCGACTCTGCATGTTCATTGCCACCTTATAGCTTGTCCAAAAAGCTGCAAGATGAATTGCGCGTACAAACAGTACAAATGGCGAAAGCCCTTGGCGTGGTTGGTTTGATGAACGTTCAGTTCGCTATTCAAGGCGAGACCGTTTATGTGCTTGAGGTAAATCCTCGTGCCTCACGAACTGTGCCTTTCGTTTCTAAAGCTTGTGGTTTGCAATTAGCTAAAATCGCTGCACGTTGTATGACGGGCGTCAAACTAAAAGACCAAGGCGTAACCAAAGAAATCGTGCCGCCGTATTACTCTGTAAAAGAAGCGGTATTCCCGTTCATTAAATTCCCAGGGGTCGATACGATTCTGGGCCCAGAAATGAAATCAACGGGCGAAGTCATGGGCATAGGTAGCACGTTTGCTGAAGCTTTCGTTAAGTCACAATTGGGTTCTGGCGATGTCTTGCCTAAAGGCGGTAAAGCCTTTATTAGTGTGCGTCGTGAAGACCGTGAGCGCGTAGTAGAGATTGCTCAAGCCTTAGCGAGTTTAGGTTTCCAATTGCTAGCAACGCGCGGTACAGCAGGTGCTTTGTCTGGGGCTGGTCTGAATGTGATACCAGTTAATAAGGTGGCTGAAGGCCGTCCGCATATCGTTGATATGATTAAAAATAACGAAATCAACTTTATTGTAAACGTAACGGAAGATAAGCGTGCGGTGCATGATTCATACGCAATTCGTCGTAACGCATTACAACAAAAAGTGACTTACTATACAACCTTAGCCGGTGCAAAAGCAGCGTGTATGGGTATGGGCTATATGCAAGAGCTGGAAGTACAATCCTTGCAAGAGTTGCATAAAACACTTACTAAGTAATATGATAAGTACTATATCAACCACGCCTAATTTTTAGGTGTGGTTTTTATTTTATATAGTCCGCAATTGCGATAAATCGAATAAGAAACAAGGTAAATAATATGAATCAAATTCCAGTCACCGTTAATGGCGCAGAACTCTTGAAAGCTGAACTTCAACGTTTAAGAAGCGTGGATCGTCCAGCAGTGATAGAGGCGATTGCTGAAGCGCGTGCGCAAGGTGACTTGTCTGAAAATGCAGAGTACGAAGCAGCAAAAGAAAAACAAAGCTTTATTGAAGGCCGCATTAATGAGATTGAGGCTAAGCTTTCTAATGCGATGATCATCGATCCTAAAACTTTAAATGCTGAAGGCCGTTGCGTATTTGGCGCGACAGTTGAAGTTGAGGACTTGGATGCAGGCGATACATCAACCTATCAAATTGTGGGTGATGACGAAGCGGACATTAAGTCTGGTAAGATTTCAATCAGCTCGCCAATCGCGCGGGCATTAATTGGTAAGTCAGAGGGCGATGTGGCTGAAGTGGTAGCTCCTAGCGGCATTCGCTCATATGAAGTGTTGAACGTACAGTACATCTAAATCGCTCGTGTTTTAATGACTGGGAGGCCGTGCAATGAAGCAATTTGCAGATAAATTAGCGTTAATTTCAATTACCTTGTGGGTTGGCGCATTATGGGCAATTGGCTATATCGCGGCGCCTACGTTGTTTTATCACTTACCAGATAGGCAGTTAGCGGGTAGTTTAGCAGGCGGAATGTTTACAATTGTTGCCTACATTGGTATGACCTGTGGCGCTTATTTATTGCTCAATAGACTTACCAAGTTTGGCGGTCAAGCTTTGAAACAGGGCTTTTTCTGGTCGGTATTTTTCATGTTATTGCTCACATTGGCCGGCCACTTTGGGATTGCACCGATTATTGCACAGCTTAAAGCCGATGCGATGCCCGTCGATGTCATGCACAGTGTGTTTGCGGACCGATTTGAAACTTGGCATGGTGTAGCAAGTATTGCTTACGCCATTCAAAGCTTATTGGGATTGGTATTAGTATTGAAAGCGACTCGATAATCTCAAGTCGCTTATTTTATTTATTTTGGAATAACGATTTTTGCAGTTTCGGCTTGGCGGTAAATCACTAACTGTTTGCCGATGTGATGCACCTTGGTTGCGCCAGTTTTTTCACAGATTTCTTCCAGCATCGCAACGCGTGCATCTCTATCATCACCAAACACTTTAATTTTGATGAGTTCGTGTGCATTTAAGCTGTTTTCAATTTCTTGCAAAACGCTCGCTGTCAGACCATTATTGCCTATCATCACGACTGGATTTAATTTGTGTGCCAAACCGCGAAGGTGGCTAATTTGTTTAGTATTCACGCAGTATCTATCTTGTCTTGTTGATTCATTAAGGACGCCATTTTATCACATGAAGCTAAGGCCATGAAAAGAACCAAAACCAGTAAAGCTTGGATGCAGGAGCATGTGAATGACCCATACGTGAAGCTCGCACAAAAAGATGGCTATCGCGCGCGCGCGGCCTATAAGCTAATAGAGATTGATGATAAAGACAGGTTAATTAAGCCAGGCATGGTGGTGGTCGATTTAGGCTCAACCCCTGGCAGTTGGTCGCAGGTGGCGATACAACGCCTTAAAGGCAATGGTCGTGTGATCGCCCTAGATTTGTTGCCTATGGTGGGAATTCCTGGCGTAGAGTTTATTCAAGGCGACTTTCGTGAAGACGAGATTCTTGAGCAATTAGAAGAAAAATTGAATGGCCAGCAAATAGACCTTGTAATTTCAGATATGGCCCCCAATATAAGTGGCATCAGTTCAGTGGATCAGCCCAATGCGGTTTATCTAACTGAATTAGCCGTGGACTTTAGTTTGAAATGGCTGAAACCAGAGGGTAACTTTTTAGTCAAAGTGTTCGTTGGCTCTGGTTTTGAAGAGATAGTAAAAATTATGCGGGATGGTTTTGAGAAAGTGGTGACCCGTAAACCTAAGGCCTCGCGTGACCGGAGTACCGAAGTTTACTTGCTTGGCTTAAAGCGAAAAAGCTAACAATATTTAAGCGTTAATCAGCTTACACAAATGCAAGTGCGTTTTAGTGGTAAGATTTTAATTATATAAAAGCAATCTTTAAAAGGATGTGATCTTGAATAACACCGTCAAACAAATCGCGATATGGGTGATTATTGCCATTATCTTGATGTCTGTTTTTAACCAGTTTGCCAATAAAAATGGCGCAGATAATCAGATCGTATACTCACAGTTTATCAACGAAGTAAAACAAGGCCATGTGGCGAAAGTCACGATTGAAGGCCGAGTTTTACGTGGTGAGATGAACGACGGCAAAAAATTCAGTTCATACGCGCCATATGACCCAGGCATGATGGGTGATTTGCTTAAGAACAACATTCGTGTAGAAGCGAAGCCAGAGCAAGAGCAATCGTTGTTGATGAGTCTCTTGATGAACTGGGGGCCGATGTTGTTTTTGATTGGCGTTTGGGTATTCTTTATGCGCCAAATGCAAGGTGGCGGCAAAGGCGGGGCATTCTCATTCGGTAAGAGCAAGGCGCGTCAATTAGATGAAGCTTCTAACCAAACCACATTTGCTGATGTAGCCGGCTGTGATGAGGCTAAAGAGGAAGTTTTTGAACTGGTTGAGTTTCTGCGTGATCCAGGTAAATTCCAAAAGCTTGGTGGCCGTATTCCTCGTGGCGTTCTGATGGTTGGCCCGCCAGGCACAGGTAAAACATTACTAGCCAAGGCAATTGCTGGTGAAGCTAAAGTGCCTTTCTTTACGATTTCAGGTTCGGACTTTGTTGAGATGTTTGTGGGTGTGGGTGCGGCGCGTGTGCGTGATATGTTTGAGCAAGCAAAAAAAGCAGCGCCGTGCATCATTTTCATCGATGAAATCGATGCTGTTGGCCGTCATCGGGGCGCTGGCACAGGCGGTGGTAACGATGAGCGCGAACAAACGCTTAACCAAATGCT
>RFOR01000044.1 GCA_009926525.1 Methylophilaceae bacterium | reverse complement strand
CCAAGGTAATCAAAATATTCTCAATCGGGATCGTTTGTTTGCGCTCAACCGCTTGCACGTGTTCAAACTGCAATTGGCGCTCTGCGAGCCTAAGCAAAGGCAACACCTCGCAATAATTGAGCTGTTTTTCATTCTCAAATTTCACGGCCGCATCGCCTGCTTTAATGGATTGTGCTGTGGCAATAATGCTGGCTTTCCAATGTGCTATGACGCAAGACCAATCAGGGAAATTCGCCTCGTCAAATACATTGCGTCCCCTTGTTTCAGCGAGCACCAATGGGCCTTTAATCACATCATTGCTCGCGGCAATCCCAGCAAAACCGGCTTTATCTGTAAGCACTTTGGCAAAGCACACCGCGGCCACATCGGCATCCCCCATTAAAAAGGCGGCATAAATCGGCAATTGCGGCTCAGTGATGTTAGCTTTAGCCCAATTTTTGAAATCAATGTTGCTGCCGGTTTTGTAATCCATCACCAACAAACGACCATCCTCAAGATGATCTACCCTATCTACTGCCAAGGTAATCAAAATATTCTCAATCGGGATCGTTTGTTTGCGCTCAACCGCTTGCACGGTAAAGCCCATAGGACGCGCACGCTCGATATCAACTAGCCAAGCTGTGACGAGTTTTACCAAACGTTCTTTTTCTAGCTGAATAAAGGTCGCCGAGAACGCTTGATCGTGTTCTTGGTTAAATAGCGCCAATACTTTATCCGCTACCTCACCAAGTGCGGCATCCATGTCCTCAGCACTTAAGTTTTTCAAATATTCAGAATCTCGCCCCTCCCAAAAACCTTCGAGCACTTGATGCACTAAATTACCTCTATCCATGGCATCCAAACCATCAACAGGTTCTTTGAGGGCTCTAGCGTGTAAGCGATATTGGTAAAAAGCCCAAGCAGGACATACCGCCTGCGCCTTGAGTAACCCCGTACCACCAGAGACATGACCGCCCTCCTCAACCGCAGGCGCTTGGTGGTCTTCCAACCATTCCCAAGTTTTGTTATTCACTTCTTCAGGCACTGCTTTAGCAAAGTGCTCCGCCAAAGTATCCGCAAATGAATCATCATGTTCAGCCGAGGCAATATCTTGCATTAATGGGCTTGGTCGCAATTGGCGGTCACCATCTTGTTTGGCACTAGAGAAAATAATGCGGCGTGCGCTTTTACTTAAACGCTCATGAATTGCATGAGCAAACTCAGCCTGTACTTCACTGCTCGCGTTAGGCGTTTTCGCATCACGTTGCAAGCTAGCGGATATGAGTGCATTAGGCCGCGCCATCGGTGGCCAAATATGGTCATTCATGCCCATCACCCAAATGGCATCAAGCGGGCTAGCAGCAGCCTCCAGCATGCCCATGATTTGCAAACGCGGGATTTGTTTAGATTCTGGTTGGAATATTTTGGCCTGACAAAGCTTATTCAATTGTGAGATCGCTTGTAAGGCAGAAATGTTATTGAGCCAGTCATCTAGGTTTGCAAGCTCCGCCAACACACTGTCAAAAGATTTGGTCGCTTGGTACTCATAGCTCGATAAGGTTCTTTGCCCAGGCCAGCAGGCTTGCTTTAAAGCTGTTTGGAAGATGTTCGCCCAAGCAGATGGCGGCTGATTCGCTTCATTTTTGTGCGCATAAGCAAGTAGGTTTTGTAGTGCTTGGCTTGAAGCGGGTAAACGCATCGCACCGTCGCCTGTGGTTACTTTTTGCACATAATTTTGTAAACGATTCAACTTAAAACTTAAAGGTAAATCACGTCGCATCCGCGCATCAAGTAAAGCCCTCGCATCAGCCTCGACCAAGCTTTCAGACCAATATGGGCTGTGCAATAGGTAGGCGATATCTTGCTGTAAAATATTGCCGCGATGCCAGGCAAGGCGAATAAGGCTCAATGCATCTGAAATAATGGTTTGAGTGTTCAGCGATACACCCAAAGAAAAGTCATAACAACGCTGTGTTTCACTTAAAGCCGGCCTTGCCGCCAGGGGATGCAATACATCATCGAGCATAGCGGATAATTTACTCCGCAATACTTGAAGCTCAGGCACCACAATCGCGATATTAGCGTCACCATTTACATCCAATTGTTGCTTAGCCCAAAGCACCGCAGCTCTGCATTCGGCATCTTGGTCAGACAATATGCGATGCTCGCATGGCTGAGGCTTATCAAATGTCAGTAACTGATGGCTGACTTGAACGCCAAGGGCGGTCAGGGATTGTTGGAGCTTTTGAAGTTGAGGGTTGATACGATCAAACCCTGCAAACGCTATATGATTAGGCAATACGTCTTTGCATTTTGCCAACACGTCCAAACGCCAATTGGCATATCGTGCCGCTTCCTGATGCCCCGTTTTTTTGCACAGCGCTTGAAATCTTTTGCGCCAATCTAAGAAGTTATTAGTTTCTTCCGTCGCCTCGTCTGCATTGAGATTTAAATCCCACTCTATCACCAACCGATTCGCCTCCATCGCGGCGCTGGCCAAGCCTGAAATATCAAAGAAATCCTTGAGCACTTCGGCTTTAAAAGTTTGCTCAATCGCCCTCTCCCACAGCAAACTTTCTTGTAGCGTGTTAAGCTCGCCCGCAGGCATGGTGGCAGTATCTGCATAACCCAACATGACCGCATCATCCACAAAAGTTTTAAGCCAAGCAGATAATGGCATCGCATTGAGCGGCTGCCATTTTGTAAGACCTTGCTGGATTTGCTCGCGCTGATATAAACGTTGCAAACTGCGCGCTAATCGCGGCGTTGAACATAAAATCAGGCTAGAATTTGATGATGACTTCATGTCATGATTTTAACTTGGCTAACCATTTAAAACACTTAAAACAATGATAATCAAAAAATAAAAATAACAATTTATG
This sequence comes from Methylophilaceae bacterium, assembly GCA_009926525.1. Classification (GTDB taxonomy): domain Bacteria; phylum Pseudomonadota; class Gammaproteobacteria; order Burkholderiales; family Methylophilaceae; genus Methylopumilus_A. The sequence goes on along the minus strand of RFOR01000044.1, from coordinate 2,963 downwards.
GCAGATCAAAAAAATTACATTACTCCTCAAGGTCACGCAGCTTTAGAAGCTGAATTTACTCAGTTACTCAAAGTTGAGCGGCCTGAAGTGGTGCGCGTGGTTTCATGGGCAGCAGGCAACGGCGACCGCTCTGAAAACGGGGATTACATCTATGGCAAAAGAAGACTTCGCCAAATTGATGGGCGCTTACGCTTTTTAATGCAGCGCATGGATGCGGCTGTCATTGTGGACCCTGCCACGCAAGCAGGTCTTGAAAAGGTATTCTTTGGCGCTTGGGTGACTTTGTATTCACTCGATAGAGATACTGAACATACCTACCGCATTGTTGGGCAAGATGAACTAGCACCTACCAAAGGCTGGATTAGTTGGGTGTCCCCACTTGCCAAAGCCATGCTAGGCAAGCAAGTTGGCGATGTGGTGCGTGTGCAAACTCCAACGGGTGAGGATGAGTACGAGATTCAAGAGATCAGCTATAAAGAGCCTGTGACGAAATGAACAAACGTTGGGACATCTTTTGTCGCGTGGTAGACAATTTCGGTGACATTGGCGTCTGCTGGCGCCTAGCCAAACAACTGAGTGATGAATACGCCCTTGAAGTTCGGCTATGGGTGGACGACTTAAACGTTGCAAGCAAAATAGTCACGGGCTTAGATGCATCACTTAATAACCAAAAAGTAAATGGAGTTGAGGTTTTCCTATGGAATGGTGATGCAATCTTTGCGAACATTACCCCTGCCGATGTGGTCATCGAAGCCTTTGCTTGCGAGTTGCCCAAGCTTTACATTCAACACATGGTCGCCAAAAAACCAACTTGGCTCAATTTAGAATACTTATCTGCAGAAGCTTGGGTAGATGACTTTCATGCCCAAAACTCTATTCATCCTGCCACTGGCTTACGCAAAACCTTTTTCTTTCCTGGCTTTACCGACAAAACGGGCGGCTTAATTCGCGAGCAACACTTAGTCGCCCAAAGAGAAGCGGCAAAAGCGGAATTTAAACGCTTACTTAGCCTGCAAGTGTCGCTATTTTGTTACCCGCACGCACCAATACACAGCTTGCTTCAAGCAATGTCAGAAAGCGAACATTCCGTTGAATGCTTTGTGCCGACAGGCAGCGTACTTGGCCTTGGCAAAATTGCTGAATTTTTTGGACGTGCACAAATTGAAGTGGGCGACACGCTCAATAAACAAAAACTGTCGCTGACCGTTTTGCCTTTTTTGACACAAGAAGAATATGACCAGCTACTCTGGTGCTGCGACCTTAACTTTGTGCGCGGCGAAGATAGTTGGATACGTGCTTTGTGGTCAGCGCAGCCTTTCATTTGGCAAACCTATCCGCAAGACGAAAAGCACCACCTTAAAAAATTAGACGCCTTTTTAGATAAGTATGAAGTGAAACAAAACGACGTCTTAAGCGAGTTTCACCATGCTTGGCTAGAGGCTGAAATCACACCTAAACTTTGGAATAAGTTAATGACTGCCTTGCCAGCGCTCAAGGAGCGCGCCGAATTACAAACACAGAAATTTGAGCAACATACCGATTTGGCGGCCAAGTTGGTGATTTTTACCAAAAACAAGGTATAATTCTTCCCTTTTTTACACTCTCACTTTTTGCAGGACATCACATGAAAACAGCAATGGAACTCCGCGTCGGCAACGTAATCATGATCGGTAACGATCCATTGGTTGTGCAAAAGGCCGAATACAATAAATCAGGTCGTAACTCAGCCGTGGTTAAAATGAAATTCAAAAACTTGTTAACTGAAGCGCCTAGCGAAACAGTTTACAAAGCTGACGACAAGTTTGAATTAGTTGTCCTTGAGAAAAAAGATGTGACTTACTCATACTTCGCAGACCCAATGTATGTCTTCATGGATGAAGAATATAACCAGTTCGAAGTGGAAGCTGAAAACATGACAGACGCGCTTAACTTCTTAGAAGATGGCATGACATGTGAAGTCGTGTTCTACAACGGAAAAGCAATCTCTGTTGATTTGCCAAACTCAGTGGTACGTGAAATTACTTACACAGAGCCAGCGGTTAAGGGCGACACCTCAGGTAAGGTAATGAAACCAGCCCGTATCTCCACTGGTTTTGAATTGCCTGTGCCACTTTTCTGCGCAACTGGCGATAAAATTGAAATCGACACACGCACCTTGGAATACAAAAACCGCGTGAAATAATCTGTTGGTTTTTGTCCAATAAAAAAGGAGCCTATGGGCTCCTTTTTTATTGCAAACATTTTGCTTATTGACGGATTAAATAATCAAACGCGCCAAGTGACGCTTTAGCACCCTCACCCATCGCGATAATAATTTGCTTATAAGGCACGGTGGTCACATCGCCCGCCGCATAAACGCCTGGCATAGAGGAAGCCCCATGTGAGTCAATCTCGATCTCACCAAACTTGCTCAAATTAATCGCGCCGCCTTTGATAAAGTCAGTATTCGGCAATAAACCAATTTGGACAAATACCGCATCCAAATCTAAATGATGCATTTCACCACTGACGCGATCTTTATAATCTAAGCCGTTCATCTTCTCGCCATTACCGGTCACTTCCGTCGTTTGCGCATTTGTTACAATCGTCACATTGCTAAGTGAACGTAACTTTGTTTGAAGCACTGCGTCTGCCTTTAATTCCGGGTCAAACTGAATCAAGGTGACATGCGCTACAATCCCCGCCAAATCAATCGCCGCTTCAACGCCCGAGTTACCACCACCCACGACTGCAACAGGTTTACCTTTAAATAAAGGGCCGTCACAATGTGGGCAATAAGCCACGCCTTTTCCGCGATACTGCGATTCACCAGGCACGCCTAATTCTCTCCAACGTGCGCCGGTGGCAATCACCAAGGCCTTACTTCTTAAGACAGCGCCGCTTTCTAATTCCACTTCAAGCAAATCACCTTGCTTAACCGATTTAGCGCGTTGCAAGTTCATAATGTCCACGTCATAAGACTT
>RFOR01000043.1 GCA_009926525.1 Methylophilaceae bacterium | reverse complement strand
AAAGCTTTTATGAACGACCGCATCCGCCAATTGCTTGAACAGTTAGAAGCCGCTGAAAAAGAGCTAGAAAAGGCGCTGCAAGAGCGCCAAGTGCATCTTAATTTTAGCATCAAGGGTAAGCGGGTTAAGTTTGAGAAATCAGTTAAACAGGCGCATAAACAGGTAAGAATCGGGCTGATTAAATGGCTGGGGAATCGCCCGATTAACTTACTTACCGCGCCAATAATTTATGGCATGGTGTTCCCAATGCTGTTGCTAGATGCTTGTATTAGCCTTTACCAAGCCATTTGCTTTCCTATCTATAAAATCCCTAACGTCAAACGTAGCGATTACATTATTTTTGACCGTCATCATTTAAGTTATCTCAATATCGTAGAGAAGAGCCACTGTATGTATTGCACCTATGGCAATGGTTTGCTAGCTTATGCGACTGAGATTATTGCGCGGACTGAGCAATACTTTTGCCCGATTAAACATGCCAGAAAAATGTTGGGGCGGCATGCGCGCTATGCCAGCTTTGTCGAATATGGCGATGCAGAAGATTACCAAGCCAAGCTTGAGCAATTTAGAATCGACTTAGCAAAAGAACTGAAAATAAAAGATAAAGAAGTTTGCGATGGCAGAAGCTGAGCAATTACCAACTCAGCCAAATATCCCAAGAGGCTTGATAAAGGCGCTTTCGCTTAAACAGCCTTATGCTTGGCTAATTGCGAATGGTTATTTATTGGTGGACGACCGCACTTGGGGCACAGGCTATAGCGGGGTGATACTCATTCATGCCAGCAAGGGCATTTACGAAGAGTATTACGATTATTTGGTGGCGAATACGGACATTCCCTTGCCAAGCAAAGATAAGCTGGGTTATGGCGGTGTGGTGGGCCTTGCGAAGCTCGTGCTGTGCGCCAGACCCGATGAAATACCGCCAACTTTAACCAGAGAACAGAGGGCACATTTCAGCGGTGTGCCTCGCGATGGATTTGGTTTTTTGTTTGAGAATGCCAGGCCATTAGCACTGATGCCTTGCCCTGGCAAACTTGGGATTTTTGAGATTGATATGAATGCGCTTTTAGATGCACCGCCGCCAGCGCAGGCAGAGCTGTTTTAACAAGAGCCTACCAGCGTCCTTCCACACTAAACATCACCGTACGATAGCCAAAGTCATTGGCGAGTAATTTCCATTCGTCACCTGACGTAATGTATTTGTTTTGGCGACGCATATCTTCATCAAGCAAGTTTTGTGCGGATAAACGCAAATTAAACTGTGGATTGAGCTTGTATAACCAAAAGGCATCAATTAAAGCTCTAGATTCCGTAAAGGCCTTTTGCTCACCTGGAATATCAGTCTCGCTGCGACCTGAAAGCTGCAATGAAACACCAAGGCTAGATTGCCACTTAGGGATACTTTGATCCCAACCCATGGACATGACATATTTAGGCGTATCACGGGCATTACGCGTGAGGCCCAAGCGCGTGTCATCCACGCGTGCATGTGGTAGAGTCAAATGCGCTTTTGCTGTGCCGCCGGCAATGCCCCATTGATCGGTGTTAATCTTGCCATCTAGCTCAACACCATAATGAAGCGCATCGCCTTCGTTATAGGGTCGATCCACCCAGCGGTTATTGCTGTTAGGCTCTTGCATCAAGCGACGCTCTGTAAAATCACTTGTCGCACGCACATAAACGTTGGCTGAAATCACGCCTGCTTTTTTCGCTAAATATCTTTCAGCGACTGCTTCGAAGTTAATGCTACGTTCAGGCTTGAGATTAGGATTGCCACGAGAATCAAAATCCAGCGGCGTATTTGAGGTAACACTTCGAGTAATGGTTGAAGTAATTTCATTGAGCTTAGGCATTTTCATCCCTGCACCTAACGAACTTCTAAACACCCAAGCTTCTTCAGGCTGCCAACGAACGGCAATTGATGGCAATAAGGCGAAATCTTGCTGACGATTACCATCTGATTTTAATTGCATATTTTCCATACGAAGACCGCTGGTCACCGTCAGGCTATCTTGCGGGGTCCAGGCATCTTGAATCCAAAGCACTTGGTCTTGCGATGAGGAATTAAATTGCGAGGCGCTAGAACCTGTAAAAATTTGCGTATCATCACGGCTGATTTTGATATATTCAGCGCCTAGCGAAACAAAGTGTAAGTCAATCGGCTGATCCCAACGACTAGCGCCATTAAATTCGTTTTCATTACTCTTGGTGTTTTCAATAAAGTTTGTGTTGTTACTTGTCAGCCTTGAAACATCTAGCTCATTGTGTATATTTTTAAGCGTGAAACGTCCACTTAACTTTGCTTCACCAAAGTATTTCTCACCCTCCAGACGCACACGTAAAGTCCGCGCAGAACCGTCCTCATTTGCGTTACGCGTAAAATCATTAGCAGAATTGAGTAAATCATAAGCTGATGTACGCGTATTCTTTTCGGATGGCCCTAAAAAAACCATACTCGACAGCGTCACACTATCGCGGCCTGATTTCCATGTGAAGCGTGGCGTAAAAGCATGATGCCCCATCTCGCTGGTCCCGTTGGTAAACTCTTGCTTCCAAGATGGACTATTGCCAATAGCCTGCCTATCTAAAAATGAATTAGCAGGTGACTTTGCAAAGTTAAGGGAAACGGGCAATATCCAGGAAAAATCACCACTCTTGCCGGATTCAGACCATGAAATCTGCTCATTCGGTTGGCCATCCTTAAAGCCCAAGGCAGCTTTCATTTCTGTTCCGGCTTTAGATACTCCTTTTTTAAGCACGATATTAACGGTGAGCGGGGATGAACCTCCATATTCAGCCGATGAACCACGACTCACTTCAACACGCTCGATATCGCTAGCAGGCATACGAGAAAAAGCACCGGAAGTGCCCCCTGATTGTTTTTCACCATCAATTAGCACCCGTATAGAGTCGCGGGACATCCCACGGGCACGCATACCACTTGCGCCAATTTCAACCCCCGGCAACTTACCAAGCACCTCGCCAGCCGTCATTACGCTTAAGTTTTCAATATCTTTACGCCCAAACACCGTTTTTTGTGACGCTGAGTCTTTGCGCATTTCAATCTCATCTCGGGCGCCAGTAACGCCTACTGATTCAATTTTAAGTGTTTCTACAGCCCAAGCCGAGGTAGAAAAAAACATCAAAAATAATAGATAATTTTTAGGCAATGACATGAGTTCTTTTTATAAGATTATTAAGGTTTAAAATACGTTACACTGAATTTATTCAAGTTGAAGCCTAACATGAAATTGTTACAAAGAGTTTTCAGTAATCCATTCATATATTTAAAAAAACTGGGGCCAGGCTTAGTCACCGGCGCGGCCGACGACGACCCAAGTGGCATCGCCACCTATTCGCAAGCTGGCGCACAATATGGCTTTGGCTTGCTTTGGACTATCGTACTGACTTACCCGCTCATGGCGGGCATTCAAATGATCTGCGCGCGCATTGGCTTAATCACCGGGCGAGGCATTACCAGCAATATGCACCGCTGTTATCCTGTCATGCTGACACTGCCGCTCATTTTCTTACTACTTATCGCCAACATCATCAACATTGCCGCCGACCTAGCTGCGATGTCAGATGCATTAAAGTTAGCCGTTGGCGGTCCACGCCACCTTTACTCCATTATTATTGGCGTCACATGCATACTGTTACAGGTATTGATCCCCTACCACCGCTATTTACCAATCCTTAAATGGCTGACGCTTTCTTTATTCGCATACGTGGGCACCGTGTTTGCGTCCCATGTCGACTGGTCAAGGGTGATTGAAGCAACACTGCTTCCCCAAATCAGCTTTGATGCAAACTATGTATTACTGGTCGTAGGCATATTTGGCACCACGATTAGCCCATACCTTTTCTTTTGGCAAGCCGCAGAAGAAGTCGAGGATATTGCTGACATTTCCGACAGAAATAGCTTGATCGACCACCCAGCACAAGCGCCAACTGAATTAAAACGCATCACCTACGACACACTTTTTGGCATGGGGTTCTCCAATATCATTGCCTTTTTTATTATGCTCACCACCGCAGCCACCCTATTCCCTGCTGGCATCCACAACATTCAAACCTCTGCTGAAGCGGCAGCAGCCTTACGTCCTATTGCTGGAGACTTTGCCTTTATATTATTTGCCTTAGGAATTTTAGGCACAGGCTTGCTTGCGATCCCTGTACTTGCTGGCTCTGCCGCCTATGCGGTAGCCGAGCTTATGCAAAAACCAGCAAGCTTAAAGTTAACCATCTGGACAGCCAAACACTTTTACGGGGTGATTGTGATTGCCACGCTAATTGGCGTTGGGCTTGATTTTAGCGGCATAGACCCGATTAAGGCCTTGATTTGGAGTGCAGTGATTAATGGAATCGTGGCGGTGCCATTGATGATTGCCGTGATGCACATGTCATCTATGCATCAGATCATGGGAGACTTTACGATTAAGGGTAAAACGAAGTGGCTGGGATGGCTAGCGACCGCCTTGATGACAGTGACTGCGATTATTCTTGGCTTAGTCAATTTACTTTAAAAGAGACTAGTCTTTAGTAAATAACCCGCTAATATTGCGCATACCCTTGAGCGCTGCCCACGCGCCTAAGAGTATCCTTGCCGCCTTAATGGGCGTAAACATCGCAAATAAAGCGCCTGCGCCTAATATCATTCCGGGGTTGTTCTTTACAAAGCGCGTTGCCGCTAAGCCCCTATCCACCCAAGTTAATCGCATCTGCCACTGGGCAGCGTGAGAAGATAATGCCGCACGCTGTGCCGAGGCTTCTGCTTGAAGCTTGGCTTTTTTAATGGCGAGATGATGGAGCTTAGTTGACATGCTACTCATCAGACTTAAGTTGCTTATAGTCTTTAGCGAGCTCAGCAAGACTTGCTTCAAAGGTTGCAGGCATGGCTTTAAGCGCTTTAATCACGCGCAACAAGCAAACAACGCCGATCAATACAAAAAGCCCTGCCACGCCGCCTAATGCAATTAAGCGATGCGTATCCCAGAAGATCACCACGATAAAAAGTGCAAGGAGAAGAGCGCCGAAGCATATGCAAAAGAGCGCAACCAGCACCATGATGAGCACGGAGACCGTTTTTTCACGCGCAACTTCAAGGTCTGTAGAGAGAAGATTGAGGCGATTATGCGCAATCGCCACCGCCAAAGCCGTCATCGATTTGAGTGAGCCCAAGAGGCCCTCTGCGCTGTGTGAAGTATTTTCTGACATAAGATTAACGCCGACTGACTAAAAGACCAATCACAAGGCCGATACCCGCTGCGATGCCTACGGCCTTCCAAGGGTTCTCTTGCACATAATCATCAGTGGCTTTGACGGCCTCACGGCCTTTTTCAATGAGGTCCTCATGCAAATCCTCAAGCTTATCTTTTGCCGAAGCAAGTGAGGCCTCAGCTTGAGAGCGAAGCTGCTCCACCTTCTCACCACCTTGGTTTGCTGTGGCCTTGATCAGCGCCTCAGCATCAGCGATCACCGCCTTAAACTCCGCGACCAACTCTGCCTTGGTCACCTCATTCAAAAAACCCGTCAAAATGTTTTTGCTCATATCAAACTCCTTAAGCTTGGTCATGCTTTTATGTTACTAGCTAAATGACAGTAACGGTTGATTTAGGTCAAGTTAATCTTCTTTGAGTGCACGTATCTCAGGAAGATTGCGCCACCACCCATACACATCCATGCCACACCCAAACACATAACAATCAGGGAGCGTGAGGCCAACGTAATCGGCATGGATTGGCTTTGCGTGCCCAAGCGCTTTTTCTGTTAACACGGCGATCTTCACCTCTAAAGCGCCCAGCGCTAAGCATCGATCTCTGATGGCGACTAAGGTGTGCCCCTCATCCAAGATATCATCCAGCAACAATACAATACGACCCTTTAATTTCTCTGTCGGTGCCTTAC
>RFOR01000042.1 GCA_009926525.1 Methylophilaceae bacterium | reverse complement strand
AAATCCAAATTGGGCTGACCGTGATCGTTTCGTATTGTCTAATGGCCACGGCTCAATGTTGATTTACTCATTGTTGCATTTGACTGGCTACGATTTGCCTATGGATGAAATCAAGACATTCCGTCAATTGCATTCTAAATGTGCTGGTCACCCAGAATATAGCTATGCACCAGGTATCGAAACAACAACCGGTCCATTAGGTCAAGGTATCACCAATGCGGTTGGTTTTGCGATGGCTGAAAAATTGTTGGCTAATCAATTCAACAAACCAGGTCACGACATTGTTGACCACTACACATACTGCTTCTTAGGTGATGGTTGTATGATGGAAGGTGTATCACACGAGGCATGTGCTTTGGCTGGTACTTGGGGCTTGGGTAAATTGGTGGCTTTCTGGGATGACAATGGTATTTCTATCGACGGTCATATTGAAGGTTGGTATACAGACGACACTGCTAAACGCTTCGAAGCCTACGGTTGGCACGTTCAATCAGTCGATGGTCACGATTCTGATGCCATCAACGCAGCAATTCAAAAAGCCAAAGCAGTCACAGACAAACCATCATTGATTTGCTGTAAAACAGTCATCGGTATGGGTTCACCAAACAAATCTGGCAGCCATGATTGCCACGGTTCTGCACTTGGTGAAGAAGAAGTTGCTGCAACGCGTGCAAACATCGGTTGGAACTATCCTCCATTTGAAATCCCAGCAGACGTTTACGCTGGTTGGGATCAAAAAGCGAAAGGCGCTAAATTAGAAGCTGACTGGAATGCTAAGTTTGATGCTTATGCCAAAGCTTTCCCAGCTGAAGCGGCTGAATTCAAACGTCGTATGGCAGGTGATTTGCCAGCTAATTGGAAACAAGCATCTGATGCATTGATTGCTGCAACAAACGAAAAAGCAGAAACCATTGCAACACGTAAAGCTTCACAAAACGTAATCGCTGCTTTGGCACCAACATTGCCAGAATTCTTGGGCGGTTCAGCTGACTTGACTGGTTCTAACTTAACATCATGCGGTAGCTTCACACACGTTGATGGTAAAAAACCAGGTAACTACATCTCTTATGGTGTACGTGAGTTCGGCATGTTCGCAATCATGAATGGTATGGCATTGCATGGTGGTTTCTTGCCATTTGGCGGTACATTCCACATGTTCTCAGATTATGCTAAGAGCGCATTGCGTATGGCTGCGTTGATGAAACAACGTACTGTTGCCGTATTGACACATGACTCTATTGGTCAAGGTGAAGATGGTCCAACACACCAACCAATCGAAAACACATCTGGCCTACGTTACATTCCTAATATGGATGTTTGGCGTCCAGCTGACTCTACAGAAACTGCTGTTGCGTGGGTTGCAGCTGCTGAACGTCATAATGGTCCATCAAGCTTGGTATTAAGCCGTCAAAACGTGCCTGGTATCAAACACGATACAGCGCACTTCGACTTAATCCGTAAGGGTGGTTATGTGTTCTCTGATGTTGCTGGTAAAGCGGATGTCATCATCATTGCTAACGGTTCTGAACTTGATTTGGCAATTAAAGCTGCTGCTGAATTGAATGCTGCAGGTACTAAAGTACGCGTAGTTTCAATGCCATCAACAAACGTATTTGACCGTCAAGACAAAGCATACCGTGACAGCGTGTTAACTGCAGGCGTTAAGCGCGTGGCTGTTGAAGCTGCTCACTCTGACTTCTGGCGCAAGTATGTTGGCTTAGAAGGCGCTGTCGTTGGTATCGACACATTTGGTGAGTCTGCACCTGGTGGCGTATTGATGAAGCACTTCGGTTTCACTGTTGAAAACGTAGTGAAAACTGTTAAGTCAGTACTCTAATTATTGAAGTAAGCTAGACCAAGGGAGCCAGCATTTTTTGGCTCCCTTTTTGTTTGTCAAACTAAGGTAACAATCATGACAGTTAAAGTAGGCATCAACGGATTTGGCCGCATTGGCCGCATGGCTTTGCGTGCGGCATTTCAGGATTTTGAAAATATTCAAGTGGTCGCGATTAATGGTACACAAGACCCTGATTATCTCGTTTATATGGCAAAGTATGATTCAGTCCATGGCAACTTTAAAGGAAGCATCGAATATAAAGATGGCTATTTAGTTGTTAACGGTAAAAAAATTCTGCTGACTTCAGAAAGAAATCCAGAAAACTTAAATTGGGGCGCCATTGGTGTTGATGTGCTGTTAGATTGTACGGGTGTTTTTTTAACCCAAGAGAGTTGCCAAAAGCACATTGATGCTGGCGCTAAAAAAGTGGTGCAATCAGCCCCCCCTAAAGATGAGACTCCGATGTTTGTCTATGGTGTGAATCATGAAGATTATAAAGGTGAAGTCATTGTTTCAGCGGCCTCATGTACAACTAATGCTTTAGCGCCAATCGCTAAAGTGTTGAACGATACCTTTGGTATTAAGCGTGGACTCATGACCACCGTACATGCCGCAACAGCTTCACAGCAAACGGTTGATGGCCCTTCAAGCAAAGATTGGCGAGGTGGTCGTGGTATTTTAGAGAATATTATCCCTTCATCTACTGGCGCTGCAAAAGCGGTCGGTAAGGTAATTCCAGCCCTCAACAAAAAACTCACTGGCATGGCATTCCGTGTGCCAACCTCTGATGTTTCTGTGGTTGATTTAACTTGTGAGCTGAACAAAGAAGCGAGTTATGAAGAGATTGTGGCTGCGATGAAGTCGGCTTCAGAATCAGGTCCAATGAAGGGTGTTTTGGGCTTCACTAAAGACAAAGTGGTTTCGACAGACTTCCGCGGTGCGGGCTATGCCGCGGTTTTTGATGCTGAAGCGGGGATTGCGCTGGACCCGACATTCGTCAAAGTGGTTGCATGGTACGACAATGAATTTGGATACACCTGCAATATGTTGCGCTTAGCAGAGCACATCGCTTAAGGAAACATTATGGCAATTATAAAAATGACCGATTTAGACTTGGCTGGTAAGCGAGTCTTTATTCGCGCTGACTTAAATGTCCCAGTTAAAGATGGCAAAGTAACTTCGGATGCCCGTATTACAGCCTCAATGGCCACGATTGAGTTTGCATTGAACGCAGGTGCAAAGGTGATGGTGACCTCACATCTTGGTCGTCCTGAAGAGGGAGTGTATTCAGAAGAAAATTCACTCAAGCCCGTGGCTGAAGTCATTTCAGCCAAATTAGGTAAGCCAGTTCGCTTAATTAAAGATTGGGTCAGTGGTGGGTTTAATGTTTCAGCTGGCGAAGTAGTTTTGCTTGAAAACTGCCGCTTTAATCAAGGCGAAAAAAAGAACTTGGACGCAACTGCACAGGCTTATGCCAAGCTTTGTGATGTCTTTGTGATGGATGCGTTTGGTACAGCACATCGTGCAGAGGCCTCAACATATGGTGTGGCTAAATTCGCGCCTGTTGCGGCAGCTGGGATTTTACTCACACAAGAATTGGACGCTTTAAGTAAAGCCTTATTAAGCCCTGCCCATCCGATGGTGGCGATTGTTGGCGGCTCAAAAGTCTCAACTAAATTGACAGTACTTGAAAGCTTATCTGAAAAAGTTGACCAGTTAGTGGTTGGTGGAGGGATCGCCAACACTTTTTTGAAAGCGACTGGCCATGAAATTGGCTATTCACTATGTGAGGATGATTTACTTCCAACCGCGCGTGCTCTAATGAAAAAGATGGCTGCAAGGGGTGCCGCTGTTCCAATCGCAGTGGATGTCGTGACAGGTAAAAATTTCGATGCTAATGAGCCTGCAGTTGTTAAAGATGCAGACAAACTTGCTCCAGACGACATGATTTTTGACATTGGCCCAAAATCAGCACAAGAGCTTGCTGACATTATTATGAAGGCCGGAACAGTGGTTTGGAATGGTCCCTTAGGTGTTTTTGAATTCGACCAATTTGGTGAGGGTACCAAAGCGATTGCAATGGCCATTGCTAAGACGAAAGCCTTTACCTTGGCTGGTGGTGGTGACACCATTGCAGCAATTCAAAAGTATGATATTTACGATCAAGTGTCTTATATCTCGACTGCTGGTGGTGCGTTCTTGGAATTTTTAGAAGGCAAGAAGTTGCCTGCAGTAGAGATTTTGGAGCAGCGCGGTTAATTTTTTAAAGGCATCTCTAATTTCAGATGGCTCTAAATTACTAAGGTTCTGCATCCGTATTGCATCGCAGTATAAGTCCTCTTTTAAGTGAGAAGCGCACTTAAGGTATAATTCAACTCAATGGATTTTATAGCATGCGCTAATTTATTCGCTATTTTTACCTAACCTACAGCCATTTGTTGAACCTAATTTAGGAAACTGAATTGTCTAATACGCTTACACAATCAAGTATCAAAAGTCTTCCATTGCTCCATCAGGGTAAAGTGCGTGATATTTACGATATCGACGCTAATACCATGTTGTTAATTGCAACTGATCGGCTTTCTGCATTTGATGTGATTTTGCCAACGCCAATTAAAGACAAGGGAGCAATACTGACTGAAATTGCTAATTTTTGGTTTGCAAAACTAGGCCACATTGTTCCCAATCATCTAACTGGCATTAACCCTGATACCGTAGTGAGTGATCCAGCTGAAAAAGCGCAATTGGGTAAGCGTGCCTTGGTTGTTAAGAAACTTAAACCTTTGCCGATTGAGGCTATTGTGCGGGGCTATTTGGTTGGCAGTGGCTGGAAAGAATACAAAGCTAGCGGCACCGTTTGTGACATACCTTTGCCTAGCGGGTTGCAAGAGGCATCAAAATTGCCAGCGCCTATGTTTACTCCTTCAAGCAAAGCGGATGTGGGTGATCATGATGAAAATATCAGCTTAGAAAAATGTGCTGCTCTGCTAGGTAAAGCGCTCGCTGAAAAAGTAGCGAATGTCAGCATACGCCTTTATCAAGAAGCTGCTGAATATGCTTTAACACGCGGCATTATTATCGCCGACACTAAATTTGAATTCGGGCTAGATGCTTCTGGTGAGCTTTACTTGATTGATGAAGTGTTAACCCCAGATTCATCACGTTTTTGGCCAGCAGATCAATATGCTGTTGGTAAGAATCCACCGAGTTTTGATAAGCAATATGTCCGAGATTGGTTAGAGGCTTCCGGTTGGAATAAAACCCCGCCTGCACCTGTGTTGCCTGCAGACGTTGCTGAAAAAACTAGTGAAAAGTATCGCGAGGCTTATACCAAGCTTACGGGCTTGGATTTGGCTGTTTAGTATTGGATGCTAAATAAGCTTAAGAAAGTAGCTGCACAATTAAAGCAAGAGTTTGAAGTCTATTGTCTTGTTTTAAAACACCCAGCCACGCCAGTGTTAGCAAAGATTTTTTTGGGTTTGGCGATAGGCTATGTATTAATGCCTTTTGATTTAATCCCAGACTTTATTCCGGTGATAGGTCAATTGGATGATTTGGTGATTGTGCCATTATTGGTTTATGTGGCCTTGAAAATGATTCCCAATGCTTTAGTGAGTGAATGTCGTGAGCTGATAAAAGGAGAAAAATGCGGATGAGTAATATTGATCAGTTTGTTGCTGGGTACGAGCGCTTCCACCAAAATTATTTTGCTGGTGAAACGCCTTTGTTTGGCGAGTTAAGCCAAGGGCAAAACCCGAGCACAATGATTATTGCTTGTTCTGACTCTAGAGTAGATCCAGCCATTGTAATGGATGCAAAGCCAGGCGATTTATTTGTAGTGCGCAACGTAGCGAACCTTGTACCGCCTTATGAAAAGGGCGGCGGTTACCACGGGGTGAGTGCTGCGCTTGAGTTTGGGGTGTGTGGGTTAGGTGTTCGCCATATTATGGTGATGGGGCATAGACAGTGCGGAGGCATCAAAGCACTAACAGAAGGCGTTCCAGAGGGTATTGATGGGGAGTTTATTCGTCCTTGGGTAAGCATGGCGAGCCATGCTTATCGTCGCGTAAAAGCTGACTTTCCAAATGCTAGTGCCGCAGAAATGGCATGTCATTGTGAGTTGGCAGGGATTCTCGTTTCACTGGAAAACCTTGCGACCTTCCCGTTTATTAAAGAACGTATTGATGCAGGAACATTAAACTTGCATGGTTGGTATTTCGAT
>RFOR01000041.1 GCA_009926525.1 Methylophilaceae bacterium | reverse complement strand
TCAATGCCTAATGCTTGAGCTTGTTTAACGACAATCTCTTTTGCGATGCCATATTCCACAATCAGGTCGCCACCATGATTTTGAAATGCTGCTTTAAGTTCTTTTAGGCTCTCCCAAATAAACTCTACGCGCCTATCTGCTTTATCTTGAAGTTGATTAAGGATTTCAGTGTCAAAAATAAAGAGACAAAATACCTGCTTGGAATTTTTAAGCGCATGGTAAAGCGCGGCGTGATCGTAATCACGAAGATCTCGGCGAAACCATACTAAAGATTTATTGTATTTTTGCATGGTATTTTGGGGTCACGAAAAACGCGACTACTCTCGATGGTAGGGATGATGATTAATGACAGACCAAGCGCGATAAAGTTGCTCTGCGAGCACAACGCGCACCATGCCATGCGGCAAAGTGAGCTTAGATAAACTCCAAAGCCAATCCGCATTATTCTTGATATCTGGATGCAGACCATCTGCGCCGCCAATAATGAGGCAAACATCACGTCCGTTACCGAGCCATCCACTCATTCGCTCCGCCAATTGAAGGGTGGTAACTTCTGCACCACGTTCATCAAGCGCGACAATATAGTCTTTGCCGCAAGCCTCTAAAATACGCTTAGCTTCCGCTTCTTGAACGACGTTAGAATTTTTGCCTGCAGCGCGTTTATCAGGTTTGATTTCGATAATGTCGACACTGGCTTCACGCGGCATGCGTTTGATGTATTCAGCGCAAGCTTGCTCCACCCAAGTTGGCATTTTGTGACCAACACTGATGATGCGTATTTTCATGATGAGTGATGCTTGCGCGACAAGCGATAGAGATTTAAGGCGCTTTGGTGTCGTTAGTGATGTGGCGATTGCCTTCAGCCGCACCCCAAAGCTGTTCTAAGTTGTAGTAAGCACGGGTTGCAGGCAGCATGATGTGAACAATAATATCGCCCAAATCAACGAGCACCCATTCACCTTCGCGTTCGCCTTCAGTACCGCGCGCTTCTACGCCAAGTTCCTTTAATTTCACAATAACGTTATTGGCCATCGCTTTGGTTTGACGCGATGAACTTGCGTTCGCCACAATCATGTAACTCGCCATCGAGGTTAATTTACGCACATCCATTACAGTGATGTCATAGCCTTTGATGTCTTCAAGCGCATCAACGACGGCTTGTTTCATTGCTTCTAATTCCATAGGGCTACTTTCTTGTAATGAATCTGCTAATAAATTTAGTGTGCAGGGCTTAAGCCGCTTGCACAGGGATGTCGCGACGTTGGTCGACGATACGATTATCTTGGTCAACGTAAACGAGTTGTGGTTTGAATTTCTCGAGTTCTAATTCGGTATAGCTAGCATAGCTGGCAATAATCAATAAATTGCCTGGTTCTGCTTTACGCGCTGCTGCACCATTCACAGAAATGATGCCAGAGCCACGTTGCGCACGAATAGCGTACGTAGTGAAACGCTCACCATTGCTGATGTTGTAGATGTCGATTTGTTGATACTCATGAATGTCAGCCGCATCAAGCAAATCTTCATCAATCGCACATGAGCCCTCATAGTCCAGCTCCGAATGCGTACAGCGCACTCGATGCAATTTGGATTTGAGCATGGTTCTTTGCATGGTTTCCCTAGGTATTTGATTGAAAAGCACGCACATTATAGTCGCTTACTCGCGGTCGCGCAAAATTCCAAAAACTTGGGCTTTCCTTACAGCCGAAAGGCTAGTCAGACTTTAGAGTGAACTCAATATTATCAATTAAACGTGTTGTGCCTTGAAGTGCGGCGCCAAGCACAACCAGTTTCAGATCTTTGTTCGTTGCTGGAAGCAAGGTTTCTGCTGAGCGAATAGAGATGTAATCCACTATCCAGCCAAGTTGCGTTAAAAATTGTGTGGCTTGTGTTTCCAGTGCAGCAAAGTCTTTGCGACCTTGTTTGACTGCGTCGACTAATAGGCCCAAGGCGCGGTATAAGCGATGCGCTTCTAATTTTTGTGTGGGAGTTAAATAGCCGTTGCGTGAACTCATTGCTAAACCATCTGCTTCACGTTTGGTGTCGCCAGCAATAATTTCAATCGGTAAATTAAATTGCTTCACCATGTCGCGAATAATGAAAAGTTGCTGGAAGTCTTTTTTGCCGAAAATAGCAATTTTAGTTTTCGCACCATTAAAAAATACCAGATTGAATAGTTTGAGCACGACCGTCGCCATGCCTGAAAAATGACCAGGGCGAGCTGCTCCGCAGAGCTCATTGGCGACACTAGGTAAGTGGATGGTGATGTTTTGATGCGTGTTGTGAGTTGATGCATCAAAGTCCGGATATATTTCTTGCTCGCCAGGAGTGAAAACAACATCGGCGCCAGCCGCTTTTAATTTTTCTAAATCGGCATCTAGGGTGCGCGGGTAGTTGCTTAAGTCTTCGTTTGCGCCGAACTGCAATGGGTTTACAAAGACGCTCACGATGACACATGCATTTTTGGTTTTTGCTAGCTCAACGAGTTGGATGTGGCCGGCGTGTAAGTTACCCATGGTCGGCACGAAGGCTATTGCATCTTGCGTTGCTAAAGCTTTAGATAACTCATGAGCGGTTTTGACGACTTGCATAAATTAATAACTGTGTTCTTTGCCTGGGAAGGTATTATTTTTTACGGCTTCTACATAAGCTTGAACGGCGCTTTGAATACTATTATTTTCTGTTAAAAAGTTTTTAGCAAAGCGCGGTGATTTAAACGTTTCAGGTTTTTTTGATGCTGGGCCTGTGTAAATCCCGAGCAGGTCTTGAAGAACCAGTACTTGACCATCGCAATCGGCACCCGCACCTATCCCTATGGTTGGTGCGTTAATTGACTCGGTGATGGTTTTCGCAAGCAGGGCTGGGACCATCTCTAGCAGCACAAAACCCACGCCGACTTTGTCCATGGCAACAGCGTCCTGCAAGATATTTTGTGCGCTCTCATCTGTTTTGCCTTGAATGCGATAGCCGCCTAGCTTCTTGACTGATTGCGGGGTAAATCCTAGGTGTGCGCAAACCGCGATGCCATGCTCGATCAAATATTGTGCAGTGTTAACCATCTCGCCACCGCCCTCAATTTTGACGATGTCTGCGCCTGCAGCGATCAGTTTTTTCGCGTTGATCAATGCAGTTTCCTTGCTGAGTTCGTAACTTCCAGCGGGCATATCACTCATGATGCAACTAGCTGAAGCGCCCGCAGCGACTGATTTTGTATGGTATTCCATGTCTTCTATGGATACGTCCAAGGTGTCCTCAGCGCCCTTTAAGACCATGCCCAGCGAGTCGCCAACTAGAAGCACATCAACCCCTGCTGCATCGCAGAGCTTGGCAAAAGTTGCGTCGTAGCAGGTCAGCATCGCGACTTTTTCTCCATCTGCAATCAGAGCATTTATTCTCTCTAGTGACATGGCTTTTTAATCCCAAACGGGATTGAAGAACTCACGACGGCTTTGTACTTGCATAATGCGCTCCACTAACAAATCGAGTGCTTCTTCGCTGGTGGTGATGTTAATTTTCTCGTTGTTAACAATCAGAAGTGGGGAGCTATCGTAAACGTGAAAAAATTCACTATACGCGTCAGAGAGTCGTGTTAAATAATCGCGGGGGATATCTTGTTCGTAGCTGATGTTTCTTTGCTCAACACGTTCGAGTAGTGTCTCTACAGGGGTTTGCAGGTAGATGACTAGGTCAGGTTTTGCTGCTTGCACTTGCATGGTTTGATAAATCTGACGGTAAAGCGAGAACTCTTCGTCGTTTAAGTTAAGGCGAGCAAAGAGCGGGTCTTTTTCCAGGAAAAAGTCTGCAATGGTCGCATCACCAAAAATATCGCGCTGATTCAGATCCCGGATTTGGTTGCCACGCTGATACAAAAAGAATAGCTGTGTCGGCAAAGCATAGCGCTCTGGGTCTTGGTAGAATCTGGCCAAAAATGGATTGGCCTCTGCTTTTTCAAGCAATAAATTTACAGGAAAACGATCGGCAAGTTTGCGGGCAAGCGTTGTCTTGCCGCTGCCAATGGGGCCTTCAATCACGATATAGGGAAATTTTTCTGTGATATTCGTTTTCACGTTTATGCCCGTTACTTCTTCTCTTTGAAAAATTAAAGTTTGCTGATGCCTTGATTATCGCATTTTGCAGCAAGGTCGTCAGCGTATCCGTGATTGCCGATGTTAATTTTTGGTGCAATTTCTGCGAGTGGCAACATCACAAAGCCACGCAAATGCATTCTTGGATGTGGCAACGTTAGTTCTGGTGTGTTCGTTGCAATACCCTCGTAGAGTAAAACATCTAAATCTAAAATCCTTGGCGCATTTGGAAAAGGGCGTTCTCTGCCATGCTGCGTCTCGATCTCTAGAAGCTTTTGAAGTAATGCTACGGGGCTTAGATCAGTTTCAATTTCCGCCACAGCGTTGATAAAGTCCGGTTGGTTTTCATAACCGACTGGCGCGGTTTTATAGAGAGATGATGCTTTGATGAGCTTAATCTTGGCTGTGTTTGCGATGGTCTGCAGAGCCCGCTCAACTTGCGCTTGCGGATTTTGCAGATTGCTACCTAAAGCGATAAAAGCTTGATGCATTATTGTGCGGCAGGTTTTCTTCTGCGACGGCGACGGGGTTTGTGTTCTGGGTTGTTGCTACTTGGCAAGCTTTTCAAGAGCGTTAAGCGTTGCTCAGGATTTTCGTCAGCAAATTTAGTCCACCACTCCCCAAGCTCCATGGGTACTTCGCCAGATTCGCAACGTAGCAATAAAAAGTCGTAAGCCGCACGGTAACGGGGATGTTCAAGCAAACCAAATGGACGTTTTCCCACGCGCATTTCAAAGCGTGGTTGCAAGCCCCAAATCTCTTTCATGGTGGTGCTATAGCGTTTGTGAATTGCAAGCTTCTCTGCTTGAATATCACTCACTTCTGTCATCGCCATATGCAATGCTGGAATTGGGCGATTGCCTTGTTTTTGATAGCGTTGCCATGCCACTAGCACCTCATGCCAAAGCAAGGTCGCGAATAAGAATCCTGGTGAAACTGGTTTTTCAGCTAGTACACGGGCATCGGTATTTTTGAGCGCTAAGTTAACAAACTTAGCACCGATTGGTTGTTCAAGCACCACGTCTAACAATGGTAATAAGCCGTGATGTAGGCCGTGTTTGCGAAGCTGGACTGCGCTTTCAATGGCGTGGCCAGATAAGAATAATTTGAGCATCTCATCGAATAGTCGCGATGGGGGCACGTCGTTTAAAAGTTCTGCTAATTTGGGAATTGGACTTTCTGTTGCGCTATCAATTTTCAAGCCCAGCTTTGCTGAAAGGCGCACGGCTCTGAGCATGCGCACAGGATCTTCACGATAACGTGTAACTGGGTCGCCGATCATTTTTAGAACGCCAGCTTGAATATCAGCGACGCCATTATGAAAATCTAGCACATCCTCTGTTGTTGGGTCGTAATAGAGGGCGTTGGCTGTGAAATCGCGGCGAACAGCATCCTCTTCTTGATTACCAAATACGTTATCACGCAGAATTCTGCCAGAGTCTGCCACTTGGTTGTCATCGCCCTCGCCTAGATGGCTGCCACGAAAAGTTGATACTTCAATTGTTTCGTCGCCAAACATGACGTGCACGAGTCTGAAGCGGCGACCAATAATACGTGATCGGCGGAACACTCGATTGACTTGTTCTGGGGTCGCGTCTGTGGCGATGTCGAAATCTTTGGGACGTTTTTTAAGAAGTAAATCGCGGACTGCACCACCAACGATGTAGGCTTCGAATCCAGCCCTTTGCAAACCGTCAGTTGTTTTGATCGCAGCATTGCTTAGTAAGCGGCGGTCTATGCGATTGGTTTTGCTGGGAATGCGTTGAGCGCTTTGGTTAGCACTTTTTTTGTCAGCACCTTTATTAGAGCGAACATGTGGCTTGGTAGGTTCATGCTTGGCGGATTTATCTTTTTTTGAAAATACGCGTTGCAGTAGTTTTTTAATCATTCAGTCTAAAGCTCATTTATGCTTAATTTAAGCCTTATTATGCCACAAGACATCGGGCACGTTAGACGCTTGGTTAATGCTACGGCACATCACAAACAATAAGTCGGATA
>RFOR01000005.1 GCA_009926525.1 Methylophilaceae bacterium | reverse complement strand
TGCCCAAAACTTAGCAGAGTGGTTCATTTCTTTTAGATGCGCTAACTCATGCGCCACCACGTAATTAATAATGTGGGGCGGGGCTTGTAATAAACGCCAATTCAGCCTCACTTCTCCGCGACTATTACAACTTCCCCAACGTGAACGTGCGCTACTTAAAAAGAGCGGTGGTGTTTCCACTCCGAGCTTCGCAGCTAGCAATGCAATACGTCTTGTGAAGTCAGTCTGCGCTTGTTTTTTGTACCATAGCAGCACTTTTTTAGCGATACTGGCTTGGTTGTTGGGGGTGGGCAGTGCAATTGATATGCGGCCTGGTTCATATTCCAAAGCGCGACTCACCGAATCCATGCGAACAGATAGTTCAATGGCATTGCCTAGAAATAGCAGTGATGCGCCATTTTGCCAAATGAATTTCTCTAGTTGGTTTTCTTGCTGAGATTGTAGTTTTTTGACTATCCAATCTGCTTTGCTCAGCAACATACGCTCTAACTCTTTTTGCGAGAGTCGCCTTGGGGCATGAACAATTAAGCCATTATGATTGATTTTTAGACCAACCGTTTTGCGTGCGCGACGCTCTAGGGTGTAAGGAATTGCTTCGCCATTGGGGATAGGCAAATGGAGCTGGGTCATCTTAGCGGTTTCTTAAAAGCGGCATTTCGCTTTCAATCCATTCTTCCACCATTTGATTTACCGCCTCAGGCTTTAAGCCAGAAGTTTCAATCGGCTTACCAATGCTCACCGTAATCACGCCTGGTGTTTTAAAGAATGAATTTTTACGCCAAAACTCACCAGCGTTATGTGCCACTGGCACGACGGTCGCTTTGGTATGGGTGGCCAGCCAAGCGCCGCCGATATGGTATTTTCCTTTTTTGCCTGGTGCGATGCGTGTGCCTTCAGGGAAGATGATGACCCACAAACCTTTGGCTAGTCTATCCATGCCTTGGTCAACCATTTGCTTGAGTGCTTCACGACCTGCGGCACGGTCAATCGCAATGGCGCGAAGTGCTGCGAACGCCCAACCTAAAAAAGGAATCCACAAAAGACTTCGCTTCATCACCCAAATTTGCGGCGGGAAAATAGTTTGAAAGGCGATGGTCTCCCAAGCGGATTGGTGCTTGGCTAAAACGATACAAGAGTGGTTGGGGACATTTTCTTTGCCGATGACGCGAAAGCTGAGGCCACAAGTGATTTTAAGCCAGAACATTGCAAGGTAAGCCCAGCTGCTGACGATGCGTGAATGCAGGACTGCTGGTAGAGGAAAAAGCAAGATTGCCAGCACTGAGAAAATTGGCGTGATTAAAATCATGCCAAGATTGAACAATATCGAGCGTATTAATCTCATCTTGTTTTGTCTCAAGTTTTTAAGAAATGATGTGTTGAACGGCTTCAGCCAAATCAGCAAACACTAAAGTGCCTTCTGGCAATCCACCAGCTGCTAGCGTTTCCTCGCCTTTGCCAGTGCGAACTAACATGGGTTGCATGCCAAGTACCGCACCCGCCTGAAGGTCACGTAAAGCATCTCCTACAATTGGCACGCCTTTCATGTCTTGGCTAAAACGTTTTCCAATCTCTTCCATCATGCCGGGTTTGGGTTTGCGGCAAGCGCAGTTGTCTTCAGCTGAGTGTGGGCAGTAAAACATCGCATCCACTCTGCCCCCAAGTTGGCCAAGTGCCTTGTGCATTTTGTCGTGAATAGCGTTGAGCGTCACCATGTCGAAAAGACCCCTGCTAATACCAGATTGGTTAGTCGCAATCGCCACGCGATAGCCAGTTTGGTTGAGAAGAGCGATGGCCTCTAAACTACCAGGGATTGGAATCCACTCGTTGGTGCTTTTGATGAAATGGACGGAGTCAAAATTAATTACGCCATCTCTGTCTAGCACAACGAGTTTCATGCTTATGCCGCCAGCTTAGACAAGTCAGCCACGCGGTTCATGGCTTGATGCAGTGTTGCTAGCAAGCCTTGTCGGTTGGCTTTAAGCGCTGGGTCATCAGCATTCACCATCACGTTATCAAAGAAGTCGTCGACAGGTGCTTTGAGCGCTGCTAATGCTTTGAGAGAGTTAGTATAGTCGCCGCTTTCAAATAGCGCGTCAGCTTCTGGTTTGATTTTAGCGAGCGTTGTTGCTAAGGCTTTTTCTGATGGCTCTTGCAGCAGGGCGTCATTGATTTTTGCATCAACAATGCCTTCGATTTTCTTCAAGATATTACCAACACGTTTGTTAGCAGCAGCAAGCGCTGGCGCTTCTGCAAGTGCTGAGAATGCGCGTACAGCCTCCAAGCGTTTTGGAATCTCGCTCAGCAAGTTTGGGTTGAGGGCTAATACCGCATCCACCTCTTGAGCGCTTGCGCCTTGTTCACGTAAATTCACACTCAGGCGGTCAAAGCAGAACTCGGTAATTGCGGCTAAAACACCTGCTTTATCTTCCACTTTGAATTGCTGAAGGGCTAGCTCGATAATCGTCTCAAATGAAATATTGAGTTTGCACTCAATCAACATGCGGATAATGCCCAATGCCTGACGACGAAGTGCAAATGGGTCTTTATCACCAGTCGGTTTTTCGCCGATGCTGAATAAACCAACCAGCGTTTCTAATTTATCTGCAAGCGCTACCGCCACACCCGCTTGATTGCGCGGCAATTCGTCACCCGCAAAACGTGGTTTGTAGTGATCTTCAATCGCAAAAGCAATGTCGTTATCAAGTTTTTCATGTTGCGCGTAATAACGGCCCATGATGCCTTGCAACTCAGGGAACTCACCTACCATGTCGGTTAGTAAGTCCACTTTGGAAAGTTGCGCGGCTTGCTCGGCTTTAGATGCTAAGTTGGCATCGCCAATCTTACTTGCAATCGCTTTGGCTAAATCGCTTACGCGTTTTGAGCGCTCGGCTTGCGTGCCTAGCTTGTTGTGATAAACCACTTTCTCTAAGCTGCTAATACGAGACGCCAAGGTTTTTTTGCGGTCTTGGTCAAAGAAAAATTTAGCATCTGCTAAGCGTGGTCTAACCACGCGCTCGTTACCATCAACAACTTTGAATGGATCTGCTGGGCTAATGTTAGAAACGATTAAGAATTTGTTGGTGAGCTTGTCCTTAGCATCGAGCAACGGGAAATATTTTTGATTCGCCTTCATAGTCAAAATCAAACACTCTTGCGGGACTTCCAAGAACTCAGTTTCAAATTGACCTAGCAGCACATTTGGACGTTCAACCAAAGCCGTCACTTCATCGAGCAATGCATCATCTTCAATCGGTTTAAGGTTTTGCTTTTGTGCGGCGGCAGTTAGTTGACGCACAATTTCAGCGCGGCGAGCATCAAAGCTAGGGATAACAGCGCCTTCGTTTTGCATCTGCGCTTCGTAGCTATCTGCATCGTTAATCACCACAGGCGAAACGCTTGCCTCAAAGCGGTGGCCTTGTGTGCTGTTGCCAGATTGCAAACCAAGTACGCTGACAGGCACGACTGTGTTGCCATGCAAAGCCAATAGGCTATGTGCAGGGCGCACAAAGTTGACGCTCTCCCAGCCATCGCTTAGTTGGTAGGTCATCACTTTAGGGATCGGCAGCTTGCTTAAGCCCTCTTCAACGGCTTTTTGAAGGGCTTCAGCGAGTGATGCGCCTTTTACCCGTGCGTCGTAAAAAAGGATGTCTGCCTTGCCGTCGTTTTCACGCTTGAGGTTGGCGACAGCGGACTCGTCAGCCCCCAACGCGTTCAGTTTTTTGACTAGTGCAGGCGTGGCGTTGCCATTAGCATCTAGACCAACTGTCACTGGCATCAATTTCTGTGAAACCGCTTTGTCTTCAGCTTGTGATGACACTGCAGTGATATGAACGGCTAAACGGCGAGGTGAAGCGAAGGCGGTTGCTACGCTAGTTTCTGCTATTAAGGCCTGTGCCTTTAGGCTTTCTAGTACAGAGCCAGCGAAGGACTCGCCTAGTTTTTTGAGCACTTTAGGCGGTAGCTCTTCGACAAATAGTTCGACTAATAGATTGTTGCTACTCATGCTGCTGCCTTTTTATTTTGTGCTTGCTTCTCTAGTTCAATTTTTTCTAATACTTCATCAGCCCATGCTTTTGGCGCCATTGGGAAGCCAAGGCGGGCGCGGCTATCTAAATAACCCGCAGCCACTGCACGGGCCAAGTTACGAATGCGGCCAATATATGCCGCTCGCTCAGTCACAGAGATTGCGCCACGCGCATCGAGTAAGTTGAAGGTGTGTGCCGCTTTTAGCACCTGCTCATAAGCAGGCAAGGCTAGCTTGTTTTCTGTGAGGTGCTGCGCTTGTTTCTCGTAAGCATTAAATGCGGTCAGCAAGAAATCCACATCGCTGTGCTCAAAGTTGTAGGTCGATTGCTCGACTTCATTTTGATGAAATACATCGCCATATTTCACATCAGCTGAACCATTCACACCTTTTGAGTAAACCAGGTCATAAACGTTATCCACGCCTTGGAGGTACATCGCTAAGCGCTCTAAACCATAAGTGATTTCACCCGTAATCGGTTTGCAGTTGATTCCACCCACTTGTTGGAAGTAGGTGAATTGGGTGACTTCCATGCCGTTAAGCCAAACTTCCCAGCCTAGTCCCCATGCACCTAGCGTTGGGTTTTCCCAGTCATCTTCTACAAAGCGGATGTCATTTTGTTTGAGGTCGAATCCAAGAGATTCTAGTGAGCCTAGGTAAAGCTCAAGAATATTCGCTGGGGCTGGTTTAAGTACGACCTGGAATTGGTAATAGTGCTGTAAGCGGTTTGGATTTTGTCCGTAGCGGCCATCTTTAGGGCGGCGGCTTGGTTGCACGTAAGCGGCTTTCCATGGCTCTGGACCAAGCGCGCGCAAGAATGTGGCAGTGTGAGAGGTGCCTGCGCCAACTTCCATGTCGTAAGGTTGCATCAATGTGCAGCCTTGCTTATCCCAGTAGTTTTGCAGGTTTAAAATAATCTGTTGAAACGTCAGCATGATTGGTTTTCTTGGTGTTATTAAAGCCGCAACTTTGCGACGTAAGTGGTAACTCGCGATTTTACTTCTTTTTGCGCGCCCATAAAAGAATTAACGCGATGAATAATAGGCTAATAATCGCCCAATTGCCCCAGCGGATGAACGGCGTGCTGCCTGCGTAACCTTGCACGCTACCGTTTAAGATCACGGTGGTGAATTGCGGCACGGTGGCAAGAACATGACCTTTGCTACTGATAATGGCTGTCGCGCCTGTGTTGGTGGCTCGTAAAACCATGCGGCCTGTTTCTAAGGCGCGCATTTGTGAGAACTGTAAATGCTGTTCGGCGGCATTTGAGCGGCCATACCAAGCATCGTTGCTGGCGTTTACAATTAACGTTGCTTCAGGCAATTGGCGAATAATTTCTTCGCCAAACACATCCTCATAGCAAATATTTACTGCGATTTTTTGTCCCGCCATTAGCATGGGCTTTTGTGCATAACCGCCCCGGCTTAAATCGCTGAGCGGCATATTGAGCCAATCTCTGTAAATCCATCCTATAAGCGACTTGAGTGGAATGAATTCGCCAAATGGCACTAGGTGCGATTTGTGATAAGTTTGAACCGCATCAAGGTTTGAGATGCCAAACATGGTATTGAAATAGGCATCTGCTTTTTGTGAAACTGCGCCTACTAAGATCGCCTTATGGTCTTGCATGGCAATATTTTTAAATGGTGCCAATAGTTGGTCTTTTGCCATGTCTTTTTGGGCTAAATCGATCGCGAGCGGTAAGGCAGTTTCAGGCAGGACGACCAATTCTGCTTGCGCTTGCTTGGCCATGCCCAAGTACTGATTCACGGTTTGGATGGCAATAGACTCATCCCATTTTATGTCTTGCGCGATATTGCCTTGCAGTAAGGCAACTTTAGTAGGTTCGCCAGCAGGGGTCGTCCAATTAATTAGGCTGAAAACTACGCCAATGAGCCAAATTCCCAAAAGCCCAACAATTCCTTGGCGGTGTTGTTTTGCTTGAGCAATCCAAACCAAAAGGCTTGCACTTACTGTGACCGCTAAGCTCACGCCAAATGCCCCAAATAGTGGCGCATAGCCAGCGAGTGGACTAAATGGGGCTTGTGAATAACCAACCGCCAGCCAAGGGAAGCCAGTAAAAATCCAACTGCGTACCCATTCACTTAGCACCCAAAGGATTGTTGCCCCTACCAGGGGATAGCCGCTTCTTTTTGCTAGGTAGCCAACGATGGCAGGAAATAGCGCCAAAAATGCGCACAATAGAAAAGTTGCCAAACCGGCCATCCAAAATGGCATGCCGCCGATGTCGTGGAGACTAATGTAAATCCAATAAATACCCGCGATAAAAAAGCCTAGGCCAAAAGCAAAACCTATTTTTGCTGCCTGCTTCGCTGAGGCGCTGAGTTGCCATAAATAAAATAAGCTGGCGAGACTAAGTATAGGGATGATAAATACATAAAATGGTGCAAAGCCAAATACGCATAGAGCGCCAAGTAAAAGGCTGGTGACTTGTGGGTGGCTTTTTAACCAAGACATGTTTTGCTGTTTCTAATGATGATGTTCAACAGTATAGAGAATCGCACTGATGTTTGGTTTATTGGACTTGGTGATTTTAATAAAAAATCAAATGTAGAAATAAAAAAAAGCGACTTTTAAAGTCGCTTTGGGAAAACATCGCAATGCTATTTCTTGTTTGGCGTTGCTTTGACGGCGTCAGGAGGAATTTCACTTCCATCATTATTCATAAACACTACCATGACCACTTTGTCGTCTATAAAGTCTAACTCAGTAGTCTGGTAGTATTCGCCCTTATCATTGGTGTTCAAGTAGTGATATTGCCAGATAGAAGCGAATGCTGTTCCCGAGGATGATTGAACATCTTCGATTTTGCTAGGCTCACCAAGTTGCTCGATAATCTTGGCTTTATCAAATCCATTAATTTTGGCAACAAAGTCGTTTTCGGCGGTAGGGATTTCGGAGCTTGGTTTTGCAGGCGCTGTGCCAGCAAATGCAATTCCAGAAAGACTTAACAGTAATGCAAATGTGGCTAGTTTCATGATGCGCTCCAAGTGATCAGTAATGATATGAGCAAATGATTAAAAATAAGTTCCAGCAGCTAGCTATTCTGCTTCTTCTGGCACTTCTAATTCTTCAATAAGTACCGAGTGCAAGCGTCGGCTATCTGCTCTTAGTGCCGTAAATTTGAGGTTGTTAAAGGTCACAGTTTCGCCACGTTTTGGCAGGTGACCAAACTGGCTCACTACTAATCCACCGATAGTCGAAAATTCTTCATCACTAAACTCTGTGCCAAGGACTTCATTGAAATCGGTGATTTCTGTGAGCGCTTTTACGCGGTATTTGCCCTGCGTATCACGGATGATATTGTCCTCTGTTTCATCAAAGTCGTACTCGTCTTCGATGTCGCCAACGATTTGCTCAAGCACGTCCTCAATGGTAATCATGCCCGCAACGCCGCCGTATTCATCCACCACGATGGCAATATGGTTGCGGTTACTTCTGAATTCTTTAAGCAATACATTGAGGCGTTTAGACTCAGGAATAAAGACTGCTGGTCGCAACATGTCACGCACATTAAAGTCCTCGCCAGCATAGTAACGGAGTAAGTCTTTGGCCAATAAAATGCCGATGATGTCGTTTTTATCATCATCAATTACAGGAAAGCGCGAGTGCGCAGTCTCGATGACGAATGGAATAAACTCGTCTGGCGTTTGGGTGATGTCGATCACATCCATTTGCGAGCGAGGAATCATCACGTCACGCACTTGGGTTTCAGATACTTGAAGCACGCCCTCAATCATGGCGAGCGCATCCGCATCTAGCAGGCTTTTTTCAAAGGATGCGTGTAATAACTCAACAAGTTGATCGCGGTCATCGGGTTCGCGAAGTAAGAAATGACTTAATCGCTCCAACCAGCTTGGTTTTTCTGCTTCAGCCATGATTTTTGCTCTCGTTTTCCATTAAGTTTGAGGGGTTATTCGCTATCAGAGTATGGATCTGCATAGCCTAGTTTAGTTAAAATTTGTGTTTCTACACTTTCCATCAATTCAGCTTGTTCTGCAATATCGTGGTCATAACCATGGGCATGTAAAACGCCGTGAGCAGTTAAATGTGCAAAATGTGCTTCTAAAGTCTTGCCTTGCTCTCTTGCTTCTTTTGCCACCACGGGGGCGCAAATGACAATGTCCGCCATGATGAATGGCTCTTCCGCCAATGGAAACGTCAGCACATTCGTCGCGTAATCTTTTTGGCGGTAGGCATTATTAAGCTCACGGCCTTCGGCCTCGTCTACGATCCGGAGGGTGATCTCGCTATCAACACGGATAGTGTTGCGTGCCCATCGTTTAAACTGCGTCGCAGTTGGCAAGCCAGCGAGTTCGCTGGCATATTGCACATCCATAGAGAGCATCGGAAGTTTACTCATGGCTTCTATGTTTCGGGTCATGTGGTTGTGCATGTTTAGACGCATCGAATTTTTCATAAGCATTCACAATTTTTTGCACTAAAGGATGGCGAACAACGTCTTCTGACAGGAAGTGTGTAAACGCGATACCTTTGATGTCTTTGAGCACCTGCTGCGCCTCTACTAAGCCGCTCTTTTGGCCGCGCCCTAAGTCGATTTGCGTCACGTCACCAGTAATCACTGCTTTAGTACCAAAGCCAATGCGCGTTAAAAACATTTTCATTTGTTCAGGCGTAGTGTTTTGGGCTTCATCCAAAATGATAAAGCTTTGGTTGAGCGTTCGGCCCCGCATATAAGCAAGTGGTGCTATTTCAATTGCGCCACGCTCAAACATCTTATTCACGCTGTCATAGCCGCCTAAATCATAAAGTGCGTCGTATAAGGGGCGTAAATATGGGTCAACTTTTTGGGATAAATCTCCAGGTAAAAAGCCTAGTCTTTCACCCGCTTCAACCGCTGGGCGAACTAGGACAATCCTTTTGACTTTGTCACGGGTCAGCGCATCCACCGCACAGGCGACAGCCAGGTAGGTTTTACCCGTACCTGCTGGGCCGATACCAAAGGTGATGTCGTAATCTTGCACTTGTTGCAAGTAACTCACTTGGCGGGGTGTACGGCCATGAAGGTCAGCGCGACGTGTCATTAAGGTCGGCATCGCCGCGGTGGTGATGGTGTCTGGATTCAGTTTATTCACTTCAACCAAGCCCAATTGAATATCTTCCAAATCAATCGCCTGTTTTGAACGCGCATAGAAGGTTTCTAAAAGCTGCGCGGCGAGTCGCGTGTGCTCCTTATCCCCACTAAGTTTGAAATGCGCGCCACGACGTGCAATCTCAATGTCTAATGCGGATGCAATCTGTTTGAGATTTTCATCAAGCGGCCCGCAAAGGTTTGCAAGGCGGTGGTTATCTTCTGGCTGTAAGGTGATTTCCATTATTCAATCGTCTGTTCAAAAATAATGCCAACTAAACGGCGTGGGTTAGAGACATCGGTAATTGTTACGTTCACAAATTGGTGTATGAGGCTTGCATCACCTTCAATATCCACCACACGGTTGTTGTCAGTTTTGCCTGCAAGCAATGAAGCATCCTTCCAGGAGGCGCCTTCAATCAATACACGTTGCACTGTGCCCAGCATCGCTTCGGATATGGCTTTGGCTTGTGCTTCGTTAATGGCTTGCAGTTTATCTAGGCGCGCTAGTTTTGTGGCTTCATCCACATCGTCTTTTAAGAATGCTGCTGGGGTACCGGGGCGCGGGCTGTATAGAAAGCTAAAGCTCGCATCAAATCCAACGTCTTGCATGAGCTTTACTGTGGCCTCAAAGTCCGCTTCGGTTTCCCCCGGGAAGCCAATAATAAAGTCAGAGGTGAATGTAAGATTAGGATTGGCAGTACGTAGCTTGCGAACAATCGATTTGAACTGAAGCCCAGTGTAATTGCGCTTCATCGCCATCAGAATACGGTCGCTACCAGCCTGTACCGGCAGGTGCAGTTGTGTCGCCAGTTTTGGCACATTAGCGAAGCAGTTAATTAATTGCTCGCTCATTTCATTTGGATGGCTGGTGGTAAAACGTATGCGCTCGATTTGTGGAATTTCGGCAATGGTCTCAATCAATAATGCTAAATCAGCTGTGTCGCCTTGGTATTCAGTGCGGTAAGCATTTACGTTTTGTCCGAGCAGGGTGATTTCTTTCACGCCTTGCTCTGCCAACTGAATCGCTTCGGTCAGAATATCTTCAAATGGGCGGGAGACTTCTTCGCCTCGGGTATAAGGCACCACACAAAATGTACAGTATTTGCTACAACCTTCCATGATGCTTAAAAAAGCACTCGCGCCTTCAACACGTGGCGGTGGTAAATGGTCAAACTTTTCAATTTCAGGGAAGCTGATGTCAACCTGCGATGTGCCGCTAGATTGCTTGTTTTTGATCATCTCCGGCAAGCGGTGCAAGGTCTGTGGACCAAAAACGATATCCACGTAAGGCGCACGTTTGATGATGTTGTCACCCTCTTGTGAAGCCACACAACCACCAACGCCAATCACTAAGTTTGGATTTTTCTCTTTGAGCTCAACAAAACGGCCAAGGTGACTAAACACTTTATCTTCGGCTTTTTCGCGGACTGAGCAGGTGTTGAGCAAAATGACATCGGCATCTTCCGCTTTGTCGGTTTCTACCATGCCGTCTGACGATGACAGCATATCTGCCATGCGTGACGAGTCGTATTCGTTCATCTGGCAACCAAAGGTTTTGATGAATACTTTTTTAGGGGAGTGCATGGCTAAGCAAACTTTGCGCGCTGAAAGGCACGTGGTGGGGCGTTGTAGGAGGGCTGCAGGAGCAACTTCGCAAAATAGATTTAAAACTCAAAAAGATAAGCCTTAATTGTAGCTTAGCAAGAGTGGAATGCCAAACGCCATATCATTTATTCATAAAGTAGGCGTGCTATCAATTTTGATTAAATCTGTGGCACAATTTAATACGTAATTTTTATAACAACAAAATACTTGGGGGGAAATCATATGTTTTTCGGATGGCAAGGCATTGCAACATTGGTTGGGATTTTGGTCGTGGTGAGCTTCATTCTTTACGTATTCTCAAAGTGGCTCGACAATAATTGATTTTCAGCACATAAAAAAAGCTAGGCTCGCCTAGCTTTTTTTATCCATTTAAGAGCTTTATTTGTTAACAGCTTCTTTCAATGCTTTGCCTGCAGTAAATGCTGGTGCTTTGCGAGCTGCAATTTTCAACTCAGCACCTGTTTGTGGATTGCGACCTGTGCGTGCTGCGCGGTGTGATACTTTCTGTGCGTGCTGCGCGGTGTGATACTTTAAATGTACCAAAGCCAATCAATGTAACTGGTTCACCTTTTTTAAGTGCCGCAGTAATAGCAGCAACTGTTGCATCAACAGCTCGACCTGCTGAGGCCTTTGAAAGGTCTGCAGAGTTTGCAACTGCATCAATTAATTCTGATTTGTTCATATCTAATTCCAATCTAGTACAAAAAACTGATAAAAAAAGAGCGTCCAAAGACGCTCAATAGAGTAATGCGTAGGAGAAGCATTCATATAAATTTTTTCGAAAATACATGTCAAAATTATTACAAATTTTTAATTTCTGGTTATAGGGTCAACATGTACCGTCAAATAGGGTGCCTCTAATTTAAAGCAATCAAATTGCTTATTGATTTAATTTGAAAATACCAAACAAAGCAAGGCCGATCAAAACTGCACTAAGCACATTGATGAGTCGTGTTTGTTTCTGATGCAAATCATTTAAGCGAGACACTTCCAGTTTTAACTCTGCAGCTTGATTGATGTCATGCGTTAAAAACGCGTCAATTTTTCGGGGTAATGTTGGTATCACAGCGCCCCAATGTGGCGCCTCTGTTTTGATACGTTTTAATACGCTGCGCCAGCCAATTTGCTCGGACATCCATCGCTCAAGAAATGGCTGCGCAGTTTTCCATAGGTCTAGTTCTGGGTCTAAATCGCGCCCTAATCCTTCAACGTTAAGTAACGTTTTTTGGAGCATGGTGAGTTGTGGCTGAATGATGAGGCCAAATCTTCTTGCTGTGTGGAACAATCGAATGAGCACCCGGCCGAATGAGATGTCTTTAAGCGGCTTATTGAAAATAGGCTCACACACTGCACGAATCGCGGTTTCAAATTGGTCGATAGACACATCGCTTGGCACCCAGCCCGATTCAATATGCGCTTGCGCCACCTCGCGGTAGTCACGGCGGAAAAACGCCAAGAAGTTACGAGCTAAATATTGTTTGTCACTTTCGGTGAGTGTGCCCATGATGCCAAAATCAAGCGCGATGTAACGACCATCGTCAGCGACTTGAATGTTGCCAGGGTGCATGTCGGCATGGAAAAAGCCATCACGGAAAACTTGTGTGAAGAAAATCTCTACACCATCTCGTGCAAGTTTTGGGATATCGATGCCCATGCTTCGTAGTTTATCTACTTGGCTTACCGGCGTGCCGTTCATGCGCTCCATGACCATGACCTGCTCATGGCACCAGTCCCAATAAACTTCGGGTACTTGAAGTAATGGGCTGTTCGGGAAGTTGCGACCTAGTAAACTGCAGTTCGCGGCCTCAAGCATGAGGTCAAGTTCGTTGTTGATGTGCTGTGCGAAGTCTTCTACAACCTCGCGCGGACGAAGTCTTTTGCCATCGGCAAGCAAGGCCTGAATAAGCCAGGCAGCAACCTCAAGCAACTTGATGTCCTTTTGAATAACGGATGCAATTCCTGGACGCAAGATCTTGACCGCCACTGGCTTGCCATCCAAGAGGTGCGCAAAATGCACTTGCGCCACAGAAGCGCTAGCTATCGGTGTGGCGTCAAATTGGCTGAAAATTTGGTTAACAGGTTTTTTGTAGGTCTCGATTAAGATGTTTTCGACCAGCGCATACTCAAACGGCGGCACCTGGTCTTGCAGCTTGGCAAGTTCGTCAGCGATGTCGAGTGGAATTAAATCACGACGTGTGGAGAGCATTTGCCCAAACTTCACGAAGATAGGGCCAAGTACTTCAAGCGCCAAACGCAGGCGTTCGCCGCGGGATTGTTTGCTGTTACGGAAAAATAATACGGTTTGAATTGTTTTTCGGAGAAAGGCAAATTTGCTATGCGCAAGCACAAACTCATCAAGACCAAACTTGAGTGAGATGAATATAATTTTGAGTAATCTAAAAAAGCGCATCGTTTATTTTTCTTTTATTTGTTTATTTCGTCAGCAATTTAGCTAAACGCTTCTCTAGGCGCTCAACATCGTCGCGCAGCACATCCACTTTTTGCACAAAGTCTTCCACATGGCGCTTTTTGGCGATGAGCGGATTCTCTTCTTGCCAGTATTCAACTGCCATCTCGGCAAAATTCACAGATTGTTGCCTGATTTCTTGGGCGGTGTTTTTGGCAAACGTACTCGCCTTGTTGGCTGAAATATCGCCAACGACTTTGCTTAAATCTTCTTCGTAGTCCCACTTAATGTTTTGCAGAACTTTAGCTAAAGTTTTTGCAAGTTCGGTGTCGCCTTCAATCCTTACTTGCGACATGGCATCGGTATCTTTGGCTATTAGTCTCAATGCCAGAGATGGGGATAAATGAATAGATGCATCCGCATTTAATGTTTCACCTGCCATTGCCAAACCGCCATCTTCTAAGATGGTTAAGCTAGCATTTGCTGGTGGGATATTAAACTGCACCGTTTTGCCGCTAAAAGGCAAAAGATGTGCACGCGCCCATTGATTTTGCGTAATGAGATGATTGAGTAAGCGGCTTAATAAAGGCTTGAACATAAAGTGCTTTAGACTTTCCAACCTTTGTGCAAAGCAACCACGCCAGCGGCTAGGTTGTAATAATCCACTTTGCCTAAACCTGCATCTAGCATCATTTGGCGCAAGGCTTCTTGGTCTGGATGCATGCGAATTGATTCTGCTAAGTATTGATAACTATCAGCATCCTTAGCAAACAATTTACCCATGAAAGGTAGTAGCTTGAATGAGTAGGCATCGTATAGCGGTGCGAGCGGCTTCCAGACTTGTGAGAACTCAAGCACTAATAAACGACCGCCAGTTTTAAGTACGCGTCGCATCTCGGCAAGCGCTCTGTCTTTATGCGTCATGTTACGTAGGCCAAACGCTACAATCACGCAGTCAAAGTGATTGTCTGGGAAGGGCAGTTTTTCTGCATCGCATTGCAATGCCGGCACTGCAGCGCCGTCGTCAATCAGGCGGTCACGCCCAACGGCTAACATGGATGCGTTGATGTCAGTCAAAATAACTTGGCCTGTTGGCCCTACTTTTTTGTTGAATAGTCGAGATAGATCTCCACTGCCGCCAGCAACATCCAGTACCTTATCTCCCGCTTTTACGCCGCTGATTTCAACCGCAAAGCGTTTCCAGGTGCGGTGCAGGCCTGCTGACATCACGTCGTTCATCAAGTCATACTTGCGTGCAACGGAATGGAATACCTCGCCAACCTTGCTGGCTTTCTCGCTTTCGTTGACGGTTTTAAAACCGAAGTGTGTTTGATTTGAATCTGACATTTTTTTGTGCCTTCTGAGTTAAGCTTCGCTAGGGGTGCGCTTCACGCCTGCGGCATCTAGCTTGCCTATGTATTCTAACCAAAGCCCCTCGTAATTGCGGGCTAAGTCGTATAAATAGTCCCAAGAATATAGCCCTGTGTCGTGGCCATCAGAAAAAATAAGCTTAATGGCATATTGTCCGACAGGCTCAATGGCCAAAATGTTCACATCTTCTTTACCGGTTTGTAATACTTCTTGGCCTATACCGTGGCCTCGCACTTCGGCTGAAGGAGAATAAACTCGGAGAAACTCACAAGAAAGCATGCATTCTGTGTTGTCATCAAAAGCGATTTCTAAGAGTCGTGATTTTTGATGCAGTTTGATGTTGCTTGGTCTTGGTGGATTGGCGTTATTTGAGTGCATAAATGTTAAATAAACTTAAAGCTTAATCATAGCAGAAAGCGCACTTGCATTGAGCCAAACTAAAGATGGCTGATATAAATCAAGATGCATAATAGTTAAGCGCGTATCATTACAACATTGAGTTTTAATTTTTTAAAGAGGAATACTTGATTGAGTCTTAGCGCTTTATTTTTTCAGTTGGGTTTGTCGGTGGTGTTTATTGCCTTGGCCGCGATTGGGATTTTATGGGCGATTAAAAGTGGCCAGTATGACGACCTTGATGGCCCTGCTCAGCGCATTTTGATGGATGAGGATGATCCGATGATTCCATTTAATCACTCAAAACCAACTCGGCCAGCAATTGAGCCAGATCAAACTAAGACTAAATAAACTTATTTTGGTGTAATCTTGAGTTGAACTACTGGCCCTAAGCTAATAAACTACAAACCTAGTTACATAAAACCACAGAATTTATTTTTTATTGAAAACGGACTTCATATGAAACAATATTTCACATTCGATAATTTGCCATTAACCATGTTGATTGGCCTAATCGCATTTTCTTGGTTTAGCGCGCTATCAGTGATTTTCTTTCACTAAAAGTACAAAGGCGTAATTGCCCAATAAAAAAAGCTGCCACTGGCAGCTTTTTTTATTTCTTAGGTTTCTTGAAATAGATATTAATGATTAGCTGCTAAGGCAACCTTCATCTTTTCCATCGCCTTTTGTTCAATTTGGCGAATACGCTCAGCAGAAACACCAAACTCAGCAGCTAAATCATGCAAAGTTGAACTGTTGTCTTGCGTTAACCAGCGCGCTTCAACAATACGGCGGCTGCGCTCATCCAGGCTAGCAAGTGCATTTGCTAAGCCAGTTGTTTGCAAATGTTCTTGCTCGATTGCTGAAAGCATTTCTGAAGGCTCAGGCTGTTCATCCTCTAGGTAGGCAATCGGGCTGAATTTATCTTCGCCGTCATCATCTGCGTTGCCTTCGAGAGAGACCTCGTGACCGCCTAGGCGAGACTCCATTTCAAGCACTTCCTCAGGCTTTACATTGAGCTCACGTGCGATGTGAGCGACCTCATCTGGCTGAAGGCTACCGGCGCCAGTTTTCATGCTGCGCAAGTTAAAGAACAGTTTGCGCTGTGCTTTAGTTGTTGCGATTTTGACTAGGCGCCAGTT
>RFOR01000040.1 GCA_009926525.1 Methylophilaceae bacterium | reverse complement strand
CTGTCCAATGACCTTTCACTAGCATGAAATAGCGCTTATCCATTTGATTACGACGCATTGCTTCATGTAAGGCAACCAATGCTGAGCGTTTCTTACCCACCATCAGCACGCCTGAAGTTTCGCGGTCTAATCGGTGCACAAGCTCTAAAAATTTAGCTTGAGGGCGCTCTAATCTTAACTGTTCAATCACGCCCTTACTCACACCACTACCGCCATGCACTGCCATACCTGCTGGCTTGTCGAGCACTAGCATTGCATCATCCTCAAACACGATGCACTTTTCTAAACGGGCTGTGACTGGCTTTTGTTGTTCAACGTCAATTTGCGCAACTGTCGCGCGTATCGGCGGAATACGGACCATATCACCCATCGCGAGTTTATAGGTTGCATCAATTCGTTTTTTATTGACGCGTACTTCTCCACTCCGAAGAATTCGATAAAGATGACTTTTAGGAACGCCTTTTAGCGTTTTGGTGAGGAAGTTATCAATCCTTTGACCTTCACTTGCCTCATCAATTTCAAGCATTGCCGCGCTTGATTCACTAATTTCATTACTTATTTTGCTTAAATTTGTCATCTCACCTATACTACGAAACTATTGAAGCGAATGCGCTCAGCGCTTCTTCAACGAATGAATTGAAAGTCTTAAAAGATACCTTGGTTAATCTCGCTCGCCAAATAAAATAAGTAGCGATTTTATGTACTAAATATTAAAGCGCTCAAGCCGCTGCGGATGAATTGCAATACCTAGAGTATAAGCGATGGCGCGGCCTGGAAATGCTAGAACTTTGAATTTTAGCTGATATGTCAGCTAAACCGAATCTAAATTAAAAAGACAGAATAAAAGCAACACGGCTTTAAAAAACAAAAACGAGTTACTTCGTTAACAAATTCAATCTGATACAGATAAAAAAATGTGCAGGTTAAAGGTGAAAAACTTTCCTAAAAAGAAATCACCCACTGACAATGGCAAGGACAAAAGCCATAGAGAATGTAAGTTAGCAATGTAATTGATAAAGTGTTTAAAAAAGCCCAAGCAAGTTTCTGACAGATTTACTGTGTAGTGTTAACAACACGCTGATTTATGGCATTAACCTACATATTCAAACCTAGCCCTTCCACCTTGCTATTCACATAGCAACATCTGCAACCCCGCTCTGAGCGCGGGAGTCAACACAATGAAACGCATGTTATTTAATGCAACCCAGTCTGAAGAGCTGCGCGTTGCGATTGTCGATGGTCAACGTTTAATCGACCTTGATATCGAATCTGCAGGTAAAGAACAACGTAAGAGCAATATTTACAAAGGCGTCATTACACGCATCGAGCCATCGCTTGAAGCTGCCTTTGTGAATTACGGCACAGACAGACATGGCTTCTTGCCATTTAAGGAAGTCGCGCGTAGCTACTTCCAAAATGATGCTGAAAGCGGTCGTGTACGCATTCAGGACGTACTAAAAGAAGGCCAAGAGCTGATTGTTCAAGTCGACAAAGACGAACGTGGCAACAAAGGTGCTGCTCTCACAACATTCATCTCACTTGCTGGCCGTTATTTGGTATTAATGCCAAATAATCCACGTGGCGGTGGTGTTTCACGCCGCATTGAAGGCGAGGACCGTAACGAACTTCGTGACATCATGGCGCAATTAGAAGTGCCAAATGGCATGAGTATTATTGCGCGTACTGCGGGTATCGGCCGCAACCTAGAAGAGTTGCAATGGGATTTAAATTATCTCCTTCAACTTTGGACCGCTGTTGAAAGCGCATCAACTATTCAAAATGGCCCTTTCCTGATATACCAAGAAGGCAGTTTAGTAATTCGCGCCATTCGCGATTATTTCCAACCAGACATTGGTGAAATCCTTATCGACACACCAGATATTCATGAACAAGCTATTCAGTTCATGAACCATGTGATGCCGGGTCATGTAGCACGGGTCAAACTATACCAAGACGAAACGCCGTTATTCTCACGTTTCCAAATCGAACACCAAATCGAAACAGCGTTCTCTCGAGAAGTACGCCTACCTTCTGGCGGCGCGATCGTGATTGACCACACTGAAGCTTTAGTTTCAGTAGACGTTAACTCTGGTCGCTCTACTAAAGGTAGCGACATTGAGCACACTGCATTCAATACCAACTTAGAAGCGGCTGAAGAAGTTGCACGCCAATTGCGTTTACGTGACTTAGGCGGCCTGGTGGTAATCGACTTTATCGATATGGAAAGTCAACGTAACCAACGTGACGTTGAAAACCGCTTACGTGAAGCTTTGCACTACGATCGTGCACGTGTTCAAACTGGCAAGATTTCACGATTCGGCCTATTAGAACTATCACGTCAACGCTTACGTCCAAGCTTGGGCGAAAGCAATCACATCCCTTGCCCACGTTGCCACGGTACGGGTCACATTCGAGGTATCGAATCAACAGCGCTTCACATCTTGCGTATCACGCAAGAAGAAGCCATGAAAGAAAACAGCAAAGCGGTTCAAGTTCAGCTTCCTGTTGAAGCAGCGACATTCTTGCTTAATGAAAAACGTGCTGACATACATAAAATCGAACAACGCACTGGTGTTGAAGTGGTCTTAATTCCTAACATCCATTTGGAAACACCAAACTACACAATCACGCGTATTAAGAGCGATGACAGTGCAGAAGATGGTCCACGTAGCTATCAAATGGTAGAAATGCCAACTGAAGAAGAAGTTCACAATCATGCTGCGCCTGAAGTGAAAGCAGTGAAACAAGTCGCTGCAGTCAGAGGAATCACTCCTTCTGCTCCAGCACCTATTAGCATAGAAAAAGTTGAGAAAGGCGTTTCACTCATAACTCGCATTACTCAGTGGTTAGGTTCACTCACTAAGAAAGAAGCACCAAAAGCTGAAACACGTGAACAAAACGCTCGTCGCGACAACAATCGTAACCGCAATCGCAATCGAAACCGCAATGAGCGTGGTGACCGTCCAGACCGTGGCAATCAAGCTGAGCGAATCAACCAAGGCGTTCAAGGTGATCGTCAACAGCGCAATCAAGAGCCACGTCAGCCAAGACCACCACAACAAGCTAGGCCGCAACAAGCAGGGCAAAACAACCAAGCCACTCAAGTCAACCAAGTTGAAGGCTTACAAGGTGAGCAAAACAATGAGCAACGTGAACCACGCGAAGGTCGTAATCGCCGTGGCCGAAATGGTCGTCGTGACCGTGGCCCACGCCAAGAGCGTCCTGCTGGCGATCGTCCATTTGTTGAGAACGAACAGCTCATAGATGCGAACAATACTTCTGTGGCTAATGAAAAAGCTAAACCGGTTGATGCGCCCAAAGTAGATGCACCAAAAATTGAAGCCGTTAAAGCTGAAGCAATTGAAGTGGTTTCAACACAACCAGTGCAAGCAGAAAAGCCAGCTAAAGTAGCTAAAGCGCTCAAGGAAGAATCAAGCAGCGAAGTGAGCGAAGAAAAATCTCAAAAAGCACCTGCTGAGAAAAAAGCACGTCCAGCGCGCAAGCCAGCAGCGAAAGCTAAACCAGTTGATTTGGCTGCAAGCGGTTTGCAATTAGTCGAAACCAAGGCGGAAACTAAAATAGCAACTGTTGCTGAACCTGAAGCCCCAAAGAAACCACGCAAAACAGCCGCTTGGCAAAAGAAAGCTGACGAAGCAGCAAAAGATGAGCCTTTAGTCATCGTTCAAACGCAGAAGTAAGTTTTTTTAGCATTGCACTCAAAAGCCCCAGCTCATCGGGGCTTTTTCATTTTAGCAAGCCATCTATCTATAAGTGTCTATGTCAACAATCGCTTTAGAAATCCTACAAAACACCTTTGGCTACAAATAATTTCTAGATGTTATGAAGTTAAATCATCCACATTCGCACCATAGAATTTTTCTTTAAGTTTTTTGAGTTGATCTCTAAAGTCAGCTGCTTTCTCAAATTCCAGATTCTTAGCGCTATCGTGCATGGCCTTTTCTAGACGCTTCATTTCTTTGAGTAATTGCTTCTCGCTGAGCACATCATAATTAGCTTGATCCTTTGCTGCTTTGCGCTCGCGTTCAGCATCATCTTTGTCGTAAACGCCGTCGATAATATCTTTAATACGTTTGACCACGCCTTTAGGGGTAATACCATGCTCTAAGTTAAAGGCGATCTGCTTAGTTCGGCGACGCTCAGTTTCATCCATCGCGAGTTTCATTGAGCGCGTAATCCTGTTGGCGTAAAAAATCACCTTACCATTCAGGTTACGTGCGGCACGACCAGCAGTTTGGATGAGTGATCGTTCAGAACGTAGGAAGCCTTCTTTATCGGCATCCAACACAGCCACCAAAGATACCTCTGGAATATCCAGCCCCTCACGTAGCAAATTAATGCCCACAAGTACGTCAAACTCTCCTAAGCGCAAATCACGAATGATTTCTACACGCTCAACGGTATCAATATCAGAATGTAAATAGCGAACTTTAACGCCATGCTCATTCAAATAATCTGTTAAGTCTTCCGACATGCGTTTAGTTAAGGTTGTCGCTAAGACGCGCTCACCCACTGCTACACGCAGTTTAATTTCAGATAGCAGATCATCGACTTGAGTATCAGCTGGCTTCACAATAATTTCAGGGTCAACCAAGCCAGTTGGTCTTGCCACCTGCTCGACTACTTGTTGCTGATGATTGGCTTCATACTCTGCAGGCGTCGCCGAAACAAACACCGTTTGACGCATGATTTGCTCGAACTCTTCAAACTTGAGTGGACGATTATCTAAAGCGGATGGCAAACGGAAGCCGTAATCTACCAAGTTCTCCTTACGTGACCTATCGCCCTTATACATCGCACCAATCTGAGGAACTGTGACATGGCTTTCATCCATAATCATGATGGCGTTTTTAGGAAGGTAATCAATCAAAGTCGGTGGCGGATCGCCCGGGCCTCGCCCTGATAGATGGCGTGAGTAGTTCTCAATGCCTTTACAAAATCCAATCTCGTTAAGCATTTCCAAATCAAAACGGGTACGTTGCTCAATACGCTGCGCCTCAACCAACTTGCCTTCTTTGATGTAAAAATCAACGCGCGATTTCAGTTCGTGCTTAATCTTCTCCATGGCCCGCACTGTGGTCTCACGCGGCGTAACATAATGGCTTGAAGGATAAATGGTATAACGGGCAATCTTGTTAAACATCTGCCCTGTAAGTGGGTCAAACAAAGTAATGGTTTCAACTTCATCATCAAATAAGGAAATACGCACAGCAGTTTCACTATTTTCCGCCGGGAATACGTCAATCACATCTCCACGCACACGAAAACAACCTCGAGAGAAGTCGAAATCATTACGGTCGTATTGCATGCCTACCAAACGCAATATCGCATCTCGCTGACTTAGCGTTTCACCTTGTTCAAGATGCAAGACCATACCATGATAATCGACTGGGTCACCAATACCGTAAATCGCTGACACAGACGCTACAATAATCGCGTCATCACGCTCTAGTAGCGCTTTAGTTGCAGACAGGCGCATCTGCTCGATATGCTCATTAATGCTGGAGTCTTTCTCAATGAATAAATCACGGGAGGGTA
This sequence comes from Methylophilaceae bacterium, assembly GCA_009926525.1. GTDB lineage: Bacteria > Pseudomonadota > Gammaproteobacteria > Burkholderiales > Methylophilaceae > Methylopumilus_A. Next base: position 527 of record RFOR01000040.1, on the reverse strand, counting down.
CGTAAGCCTCAGGCTGATAGTAATCGTAGTAAGAAACGAAGTATTCCACTGCATTGTTAGGGAAGAACTCTCTGAATTCAGAATAAAGCTGAGCTGCCAAAGTTTTGTTTGGTGCCATGACAATAGCGGACCGACCTGTGCGCGCAATCACATTAGCCATGGTGTAGGTTTTGCCAGAGCCGGTCACGCCAAGCAGTGTTTGATACTTCATCCCCGCCTCAATCCCCTCAGTCAGCTTATCAATTGCCTGCGGTTGGTCGCCAGCAGGGGGAAACGGCTGATGAAGCTGATATTTACTATTGGGGAACGTAACAATCAATTGCGGGCACCTTAAAAGAATTATGCCATTTTAACAGGCAAAGAACTTTATACTGTGTTCTTGGTCAAGAAATGGGGGATAAAAAATCGCCTCAAATTATTAAAACAATAAATCCATTGGAGCATGACATGCGTAACCTCAAAATCGCCTTAAGTTTAGCCGCCCTATTGATGGCTGGATTCACGCCTGCAGCCCAAGCTTATGACAG